>JALYZB010000443.1 GCA_030945945.1 Actinomycetota bacterium
GCTCGCCGATCTCACCGGAATGGTCACCTTCCCCCAGATCGTGATCGACGGGCAGCCGATCGGCGGATTCGATCAGCTGCTCGCCGCCGACCGCGCCGGCCGGCTCAGCGAGCTGCTCGCGGCCTAGGCAGCTCCGCCGAATCCACCGGACCCGCAGCGGCCGCCAAACCCGCCCTGACCACCCGGCGCCGCGGACGTGGCTGACAGCGCTCGCACACGTAGGTCCCGCGGCCGCCGACCACCAGCTTGATGATCGCCGTGCCGCAGCGGCCGCAGGGCTCGCCGGCCCGGAGGTGGACGAGGAACTGGTCCTGGAAGGAGCCGTGGGCGCCGTCGACATGTCGAAAATCGTCGATCGTCGCTCCCTTGGCCTCGATGCCGGCGAGCAGCGATACCTCGATCCCGTCGCGCAGAGCGGCCAGCTGGGTCCGGTTCAGCGCACCGGCCAGGCGCAGCGGGTGGATCCGGGCACGGTAGAGGGCCTCGTCGGCGTAGATGTTGCCGACGCCGGCGATCCGTCGCTGGTCGAGCAGGAAGGACTTGATCGGTGCGGTCCGGCCGCGGGCCATCACCCGCAGATGCTCCGCGGTGAACTCGGGGGTCATCGGCTCGATCCCCAGCCGCGCTCCGAGGTAGGCCTCCCGGGCCGGGCGCCCGGGCAGCAGGTGCGCGGTCCCGAACCGGCGGGGGTCCACGTACACCAGCTGGTGCCCGTCATCGAGCGCGAAGCGCGCCCGCACGTGGGTCACCTCGGGCCTGGGATCGAACAGCAGCGTCCCCGTCATCCGCAGGTGAACGAGCAGGTGCAGATCGCCTGACAGCTCCCACAGCAGGTACTTCCCCGCCCGGCCGATCCGCTCGATCGTCCGACCGGACAGCGCGCGTGCCACGGTCCCGGGCGGCTCGGGACGTGTCCATCGCGGGTCGAGCACCGTGGCGGTCAGGATCGTGCGCCCCTGCAGGTGCGGGGCGAGCTGGCGGCGGATCGTCTCGACCTCGGGAAGCTCGGGCATCCCCTCTTCTTTAGCGCACCCGCTCGGGCATCAGCCGCCGCACGGCCTCACGGCCTCGCCGGCTCAGAGAAAGCTCTCGCCCGGAAGCTCGGATGCCTGACGACCGGTCAGCCAGTCCAGCACGCTCGCGCCGACGTCGGCGAGCAGGCCGTCGTGGCGCCGTGCCCCGTGGCCCGCGTAGTGCGCCAGCAGCGGCGCGTACTCGCGCGTGTGGTCGGTGTGCGGACCGGTGGGGTCGCAGCCGTGATCGGCCGTGAGCACGAGCAGGTCCTCCGCGCCCAGGCGAGGTAGCCAGCGCGCGAGGTGGCGGTCGATCTCCTCCAGGGCGCCCGCGAAGCCCGGGCAGTCGTGGCGGTGGCCGTAGACCTGGTCGGTCTCGATCAGGTTGGTGAATACGAAGCCGCGACGCAGCGAATCGATCAACGCGCCGGTCTCGTTCAAGGCTCGGGCATTGGTGGCGCCCGAATGAGCGCTGTCAAACCCGGCCCCGGCGAACAGGGACACCACCTTGCCGACCCCATGGATCGGTACCCCCGCCGCCTGCAGCTCGGTCAGGTAGCTGCGCCCGGGCGGCGAGAGCGCGAAATCACGCCGGCCGTCGGTACGTCGGAAGTGGTCGAGGTCGCCCTCGAAGGGCCGGGCGATGACCCGGCCGACCGCGTGCTCGAAGGGCAGCGCGACACGCACCTTGGCACAGATCTCATAGAGCGCGGCGGGGGCGAGCACGTCCACGTGGGCAGCGATCTGCAGCACCGAATCCTGGCTGGTGTAGACGATCGGATCGCCGCTGAGAAGGTGCGCCGCCCCGTAACGCTCGATCGCCTCCAGACCGTTGCAGGGGTGGTTACCGAGCACGCCACCACCGCTGGCCCCGCGGACCACGGCGATCACCTCGTCGGGGAACCCGCCGGGATACACGGGCGGCTCGCCGGCACTGACGCCCATCAGCCCCCAGTGACCGGCGGTCGAGTCCTTGCCGGGACCGATCGCGGCCAGCCGCCCGTGGCGGACGGGATCCGCCGTCGGCGCCACCCCGTTCAGCTCGAGCACGTTCCCGAGCCCAAGGGCCTGGAAGGCAGGCAGGTGCAGGCCGCCGACCGCCTGGGAGAGATGGCCCAAGGTGTCGCTGCTCGCGTCCCCGTAGCTCGCCGCGTCGGGCAGCGCGCCGACGCCGCACGCGTCCAGCACGATCACGAACGCCCGTCGCATCAATGCCCGCCGGGGACGGTCAGTCCTCGCCGTCCCAGTACTCGAGCTTCTCGAGCCGCGCCATCAGGTGCACGCCGCGGAAGGCGATCTTGTTCGAGCGCGGGTAGTAGCAGAGGTCGGTGGGGTTTCGGTTGCTGTAGGCGAGATAGGTCAGGCCCTGCGGCCCGGCGCGCAGGACATGCCCAACCCCGGTCCCGGGCGGACGCACGATGACATGCCCGGGCCCGACCGGCGTCTCGGCCTCGCCGAGGACCAGCGCGCCGTCGCCGTCCAGCATGACGAAGATCTCCTCCTCGGCCGAATGGCAGTGCTGCGCAGTGGATTCCATGCCCGCCGCCACCTCCACGTGCTGAAGACCCGAGCGCACCGAGCCCAGCTGGCGGCCGAAGTTGCGCCGGGTCCGCTCCACGCGCGGGCGCGCGACAGTGTCCGGTTCGAGCTCTGCGAGCGCGACGATCGTCGGGGGGCGCTGGCCGGAGGTGTCGCCGATCTTGGGCGGACCCTGCTGGGCCTCGAGCACGAACTGGGCGGGCACGCCTTCGATCGCGCCCGGCTCGCCGGTCACGAGCCTGCGCCCGAGCCGCTGGCGACCCAGCCGCGGGAACGCAGGACTCTCGTCGTGCTCGCGGGTTCCGAACGCGAGTACGTCCAGCCCGTCGTCGGCACGGATCGTGTGTGCACCGCCACCGGGGGCAAACAGAATGCCGTCACCGGCGGTGACCGGCACGGTCCGGCCCGCCTGCCAGACCAGCCCCGAGCCGGCCAGGACGTAGAACAGCTCCTCCTCGCGTCCATGCTCGTGGGCCGGTGTCGACCAACCGCCCGCGGGCAGCTGCACACGCCGCAGTCCGACGATCGAGCTGCCGGCTGCCTCCCCGAGGAATGTCCAGCGGCCCCGCAGATGCCCGACCGCGTGCTCGACGGCCGGGGCAGTGTCGAAGTGGGTGAGCCCCACCCCGTCAGTCCCCGGCGTCGGGTGAGGCGATCTGCGCCCGTGGATGGGCGTCGAAGTAGACGTCGCGCAGGCGCTCGGTCGACAGGTGCGTGTAAATCTGGGTCGTGCCGATATCAGCGTGGCCGAGCATCTCCTGCAGCGAGCGCAGATCACAGCCCCCGGCGAGCAGGTGCGTGGCGAAGGTGTGGCGCAGGGTGTGCGGGCTCATCCGCTGCTCCAGGCCCGCGGTCCGGGCGTGGCCCTGGACGATCTTGTACAGGCCCTGGCGGGTCAGGCCGGCGCCCCGCAGGTTCACGAACACATGCGGCTCCTCACCTACGCCGACCAGCCGCGGGCGGCCATGCTCGAGATAGACCGCGAGGGTCTCGATCGCCTTGCGGCCGACCGGGACGATCCGTTCCTTGGCTCCCTTGCCGCGGGCGCGGAGCATGCCCGCCTCGAGGTCGAGCTCTGAGAGCTCAAGGGTGATCGCCTCCGAGGCGCGCAGGCCGCATGCGTACATCGTTTCCAGCAGGGCGCGATCGCGCAGCGCGGCCGAGGACCGGCCCTGCGGCTGGGCGAGCAGGCGGCCGACCTCGTCGCGACTGAGCACCTTGGGCAGCCGGCTGGGTGAGCGGGGCGGCCGCAGCTCAGCGGTCGGATCGTGATCGATGATCTGTTCGCGGCGCAGGTGGCGGTAAAAGGACCGCAGACAGGCGATCTTGCGCTGCAACGTGGCGGGCGCGACGGGAGGCTTGCCCTCCCGCCCCGCGGCCAGCTCGGTGACGAAGGCGGCCAGCTCCGCGGGGCCGACGACGAGCGGATCGCGGTCGACCCGGCCCAGGAACAGCCCATACTGCTGCAGATCGGAGCGGTAGGCCTCAAGCGTGTTGCGCGACAGCCCGCGTTCGAGTTCGAGGGTGGCCAGGAATTCGAAGGTGAGCTCGGTCAGGTGACGCTGCGCTGACGAGGCTTTGTCGACCGCCATGGCCCCGTATTCGCTCCGCTCGCGCGCGGTCCTGCGGCTGGGCGCGCGCCGTCATCTGCCGCGAGTCGGCGCCCGTCGGAACCGCCGACCCGACGCGTGCCTCAGGAGCCCGGAGCGCCTAGGGTGGAGCGCAGTGACCGGGCCAGCCGACGGGCCCGGTCGGTCCCCCGGCGTCCCGCCCAGGGATGGGGGCCCATCGCCCAGGGGTGCCAGCCGAGCGTGCCGTAGAGCTCGCGGATCTCAGCCTTGAGCTCGCCGCGGTGCGCGCCGCACGCGTACTGCTGAGGGCCGTAGATGCCACGGCCATGCCAGGTCAGCCACGGGGCGGGTGGGCCTTCTCCCGCGTCCACGTACTCGCCGTGACGCAGGTCCAGCAGCTGGCGCTCCAGCGAACGCTGGGTCTCGGCATCGGGCCTGACGCCGCAGATAACACATCGGAAGACGATGCTGACCGGCACGCGTTACCCGGTCGAGCCGTGGTCGCCACCCCCGAGCCGCGCCCGGTCCACCGAGTGCCGCAGACCGTTCGCATCGGGGCCGACAAGTGACTCGAGGTGGGAGTCCACCGAGCCGTTCAGATGCCAGTCGCCGGCGTTGCCAGTCACCAGCCCCGCATTGGACAACCGGCTGAGAGCGTGCGAGATCGACGGCCGCTCGGCCGCCACCAGCTGCCCGAGCAGGCGGTGGGTCAGGGGCAGGGTGAGCCGGATGCCGGTTGGCTCCACGCGGCCCCAGCGGGCGGCCAGATGCCAGAAGAGAAGATCGAGCCGGACCTCGAGGCGCGGGTGACAGGCAATCGCGCGAATCTCGTCCAACTCGGCGGTACGCCGTGCCGCCCGGCGCAGCAGCGCGTGCACGATCTGCGGCCAGGGCCGGACGCGCATGGCGAACTCGGCGTCGAGCAGGGCGAGCTGCGTCGGGGCGAGCACCCGCCAGCCGGCCCGGCGCTCGAGCATCGCGTCGACGCGACCACGGGACTGCGTGAGCAGATCGCCGGTGCCGACCAGTTCGGTGGCGGTGCGGTCTCCCACCCCGACGTCGAACGCGATCAGCCCCTCGAGCACCAGCAGCCCGAACCCCTCGTGCAGCGCGGCGAACGCCGGCGTGAGATCGCACTCCCCCAGCTCGGCGCGCAGCACGCGCACGGTTGTGCCCGGCCTCGCAGCGAGCCGGGTGCGGACGTCGAACTCACGGGCGAGATCGTCGTCGGCGTCCAACAGGTAGCGGTGCATCGCCGCAGGCGCTGGCTGTAGCCCCACCGCCTTGGGACGCGGATTTGACCATGACCGGGCCATCACCGGCCGCGC
>JALYZB010000474.1 GCA_030945945.1 Actinomycetota bacterium
GTTGCCATCATCGGGCGTGATGAACCCAAAGCCCTTCTCGTCGCTGAACCACTTGACCGTTCCGGTTGGCACGTGGAATTCCTCCGTGGCCTGTAGTGCGCCTTGCCCGGAGGTTCGCTCCAGCGACTCCGCCGCGCCTGCACCTGCTTTTGCCGCCCGACGAAGACCGCGAGCGACCGAACGAGGCGGGACGCTAGCACGGGCCGGGGAGGCACGTCGGCTCAGACGGCGGCGCTCTGGGCGCTCTGGTTTCCGTGGTCGCGCGCACGCGCACGCGCGCGCGCGAGGGCGCCGCGAGCAGGCGGAATGCGAAGCGGAATAGAGCAGATGGACGATCCGATGCCCATCGACCGGCACACCCGCCTGCCGCTGCGCGAGATCCAGCTGCGGACGAGCCGTTCGTCGGGACCTGGCGGCCAGCACGCCAACGTGACCGCCTCGCGGGTGGAGGCGGTGTTCCGCGTGGCCGACTCCCAAACCCTCAGCGACGAGCAGAAGCGCCGGATCACGGCCCGCTACGGACCCGTCGTCGTGGCGATCGCCCAGGACGCGCGCAGCCAGGCCCGCAATCGCGAGCTCGCGCTCGAGCGCCTGCAGCGCCGGCTCGCCTCGGCACTCGCCATCCCCCGCGCGCGGCGACCGACCAAGCCCACCGATGCGTCGAGGCGGCGACGACTCGAGGCCAAGCGGCGCCAGGCGTCGCGCAAGAGCGCGCGGCGCCGGCCGGAGGATGAGTGATAGGGCCGCAAAACGCCGCTCTTACCTATTTCTCATTCACCTCTGATCGATCTCTCACGCCACGGTGCTCCCATAGCTAGTCATGCTCGCAATCACGCGACGGCGTGGCTATTGGCGATTCCGTCATCGCCATTGCTACCGTCGGAGGACTCGCCTGCTGGCGGTTCGCGGAGCCGGCGAGTGCCGGCGCACCCGGAGTCCCCGCACCCAAACGAGTCACTCGAACCGCTACTGATTCCGCCTCCTGAGGAGACAAGACTTACAGATGAAACGATTCCTACCAGTCATCATCGCCGGCGCCGTAGCCGGCGGCGTGGTCGGCCTTGTGGCCGCAGACAACAACTCCAGTACCAAGATCATCACCGAGACCAGCCCGCCCGCCGCCGCCGCCCACGCCGGTCCCGTGCCCACCGCGCTCAGCAGTCCCAAGGGCCTGACCGTCAACGAGATCTCCAAGCTGGACGGCCCGGGCGTGATCGACATCCAGGTCGATGCCACCTCGAGCTCGAACGGCGCCGGCGGCTTCTTCGGCTTCGGCAATGGGACCCAGCAAACCCGCGCCGAAGGCTCCGGTTTCGTTCTCGACAAGAACGGCAACATCGTCACCGCCGAGCACGTCGTTACCGGCGCGCAGACGATCAAGGTCATCTTCCCCGACGGACGCTCGGCGAGCGCCAACGTCGTGGGCAGCGACACCGGCGAGGACGTCGCCGTCATCCACGTCAACGTCCCCGCCTCCGAGCTCCATCCCCTCCCCCTCGGCAACTCTTCGACGCTGCAGGTCGGCGACGGCGTCGTGGCCATCGGAAGCCCCTTCGGCTTTCCGGGCACCGTGACCGCGGGCATCGTCAGCGCCCTCGGACGTGCGATCTATTCGCCCAACAACTGGACGATCGCCAACGCCGTCCAGACCGACGCGGCGATCAACCCCGGTAACTCCGGCGGCCCACTGCTCAACTCCGCCGGTCAGGTGATCGGCATCAACGACCAGATCGACACCAACGCGACCAACGCCACCGGCCAGGGCTCGAGCGCCGGCGTCGGCTTCGCGGTCCCGTCCAACACGATTGCCCGCGTGGCCCGCGACATCATCGCGACCGGCAAGGCGCAGAACGCCTATGTCGGCGTGGGCCTGCAGACGACCAGCGCCGGCGGCGCCGGCATCGGCTCGACGGTGCCGGGGGCTCCCGCGGCCCAGGCCGGTGTCAAGGCCGGCGACAGGATCACCGCCGTCGACGGCCACACCGTGAGCACCGTCAACCAGTTCATCGCCACAATCGCCAACTACTCCCCCGGCGACACCGTGACCTTCACGGTGCAGCGCGGCGGCGCCACCACGAACATCAAGGTGAAGCTCGGCACCCAGCCAGCCTCAGCAGCCGGGAACACCGGCAGCGGCAGCCAGATCCCCTAAGCCACCATCCCC
>JALYZB010000476.1 GCA_030945945.1 Actinomycetota bacterium
ACGCGGCCCGCCCCGCAGCCGAAGTCCAGGATCGCCGCTTGCGCCGCGAGCTCACCGCCGGCGCGTCGCAGGCCCGCCGCGAGTTCCACCGCTGCGTGGGCTCCGCCCTGGCGGTACTCCTGCACGCCCGCCGCGCCGGCCCGGGCGCGCAGGCGCCGAGGCGGGACCGGTCCCTCACCGGACTCCAGCCGGGGTGGCCCCGCGACCGGCGTCAGCTCAAGCAGCTCGCGCAGGCGCCGCAGCACCCAGGCTGCCGCCAGGGGCACTCGGGGTCGGGGAAGCGAAAGCGTGCGCACGAGGTGCGCCGATGTTGGCAGACCATCAACGCGCCCCGATTCGAGCACTAGAGTAAATGTCATGGACACTCAACGCGAACTTCAGCTGACTGATGAACAGTGGCGCGAGCGCCTGAGCGCAGACCAATACGAAGTCCTGCGCCAGCACGGCACCGAGCGGCCGTTCACCGGCGAATACGTCAGCGTCAAGGACGACGGCAGCTACCGCTGCGCGGGGTGCGGCGCTGAACTTTTCTCCTCGGACACCAAGTTCGAGTCCGGCACCGGCTGGCCGAGCTTCACCGAGCCCACAGTCGCCGAGAACGTCGAGCTACGCGACGACACCGCATACGGCATGCGCCGCACCGAGGTGCTCTGCCGGCGCTGCGGTGGGCATCTCGGTCACGTGTTCAACGATGGTCCGGGCCCGACCGGGCAGCGGTACTGCATGAACTCCTGCGCGCTGGATTTTGCCCCGGCCGCCAACACGGACTGAGATCAGCCCAGGCCGGGCGGCCCGAGGAGATCAGGCCTCCTCGGCGCCGCGCCGCTCGCGCCACCGGAACAGCGCGTACCCGCCGACGGCGAGCCCGGCGAGGGCGATGAACGCGTAGATGCCGAACTGGGTGATCGCGTCCGCAGCCGCCTGGCCGGCGAAATAGCCGACGAGGCCGAAGCTGAGACCCCAGGTCACCGCGCCGAGCGCATTCCAGAGAAAGAACTCGGCGAAGCGCATCTCGTTGATGCCCGCCAGCCAGGCGGCGGCAAAGCGCACGAGCGCAATCCAGCGCGCGAGGAACACCGCCTTGGGCCCGTGCTTGTCAAAGAACCGGTCGCCGGCCTGGATCGCCCGGATCCGATGGTGGTGCAGCGGCCCGCGCTCGGACTCGAGTACCTCGCGGCCGAACTTGCGCCCGAGCCAGTAGCCGAGGTTGTCGCCGATGATCGCCGAAGAGATCCCGATCACCAGCACCAGCCAGATCTGGAGCTTGCCCTGGCTGGCCAGGACCGCCGCGAGGACGAGCGCTGTCTCGCCGGGTGACGGCACCCCCATCGACTCCAGGCCGATGATCGCGGGCAGCAGATAGCCGAGCCCGCTCGAGACGCTGATGATCGCCCCGAGGACGAGCATCAGCCCGTCCAGGCTCTCCGCAGCACCGCGACCAGGGAGAGCCCCGCGGGAAGGGTCCCGCCGCGGGCCAGCCAGGCCGCCTCGGCCCGCAGCGGCTGTTCGAGCACGCTGTTGAGCCACTGGGGGCCGACATCCAGGTCCGTCGTGTATCCGTCATTGGGCCCCCGCCGGCGCTGTGCGAGCCGGACCGCCGCGGCCGGCGCCAGCAGCAGACTGTTAAACGAGCTGATCCGGCACACGTTCCAACCGGCGGCCGTGACCGCAGCCCGCAGCGAGCGCCGTGAGTAGCGCCGGAAGTGGTGGTTGGCCTCGTCGTGGAGGGACCACAGCGCCTGATAGGCGGGCACGGTGACCAGCAGGAATCCTCCCGGCCGAGTCACCCGGAGCAGCTCGGACAGCGCCGGCGCGTCATCGGGCGTGTGCTCGATCACGTCCAGACAGGTGATGAGATCAAAGTTCGCGTCCCTGAAGGGCAGCTCCTCCAGGCGTCCGACGATCACCTCGCCGAGCTTGCGGCCGCGCGCCATCTGCGCCGCGTCGGGGTCGAGCTCGAGACCGGCGACGGCGCCGTAGTCGACGAGCTCCTCAAGGGTGCGGCCCGACCCACAGCCGGCGTCGAGAATCTGCGCCCGGCGCGGGAGCGGCAGGCGGTCGAGCTCGGAGCGGATGATCCGCCGGCGGCCCCGATACCACCAATGATGATCGTCGACCGCCATGGTCGCCCGCATGAGCGCCTGATCCATGACCTGATGGTGTCAGCTCCGTGACGGCGACAGGGTCCTGGCCGGCGACGGCGCACCGGGGAGCGCCAGCGTGAAGCTCGCACCGGCGCCGGAGGGGGGGTCCAGACGCAGTCCCCCGCCCATCCGCTCGGCGAGCTCGCGGCCGATTGCGAGACCCAGCCCGAAGCCGGCCTGTCCCCGCGTGTCACGTCCGCGGTGAAAGCGCCGGAAGATCTGGTCGCGCTCGGCGTCCGGGACCCCGGGGCCCTGATCACGGACCGTGAGGCGGGCGACGTCACCGGGTACCAGCGCGATCGCCAGCACTGACTCTCGCGGACTGACCCGCACGGCGTTGTCGAGCAGGATGCGCAGGATCCGGGCGATGCTCCCCGGGTCCCCCAGTGCCCACGCGGCGGCGCCGTGATCTTCGAGCCGCAGCGTGATTCCCTGATCGGTCGTGCCGAGCTCGAATTCGGCCATCACCGCTCGGCTCAGCTCGCCGAGCTCGACCGGCTCGGAGCGCAGCTCGACCCGAGCGTCCAGGCGAGAAAGATCGAGCAGGTCAGCGGCCAGCCGCCCGAGCCGGTGCGACTGCCCACGGGCACGGCTCAGCAGGTCACGCGCGTCCTCGATGTCGGGGTGCTCGCCCTGCAGATCGTCATGCAGCAGCTCGAGCATCCCGTCTAGCGACGTCAGCGGGGTCCGCAGCTCATGTGACGCGGTGGCCACGAACGAGCGCCGCGCCTCCTCCTGCTCGCGCAGCCGTTGCTGCATGGACGCCAGGGTCCGCGCGAGATCGCCCACCTCGTCGCGGGCACGGTCCACCGGAACCTCGACGGCGGGCCACTCATGCGTCAGCTCCAGCGCCGCCTCGCGCAGGCGGCGCAGCCGGCGCACGAGGGTCGCGGCGAGCGGGATCCCCAGGATGAGGCTGAGAGCCAGGCCGGCCAGCACCGCGGTGATGAAGGCCGTGCGAACGACGTTGACCGCGCCGGTGATCTGGTCCACGGACTTACGCACCGCGAGCACGTAGAGGACCTCACGCGAGTCCGTATTCTCGTTGCCCACGAAGGGGATCGCGGCCTGCGCGTACTGGCGCCCGTCGATCGTTCCAAAGCCGAAGTGGTGCTGCCCGGTGCGAAACGCGATCGCCACGTCCCCGTAGGCGTCGTCGCCTTCCCGAGGAAAGATCAACGGTTGGCTGCCGCTCCCGTCCTGTTGAGGGTTGCCGAGCACCGTGACCGTGGCGCTGATCCGGTTCGCGAGCGCCCGCTCGGCACCCGCCAGCGCGGCCCGCTCGGGGGGAGAGGTGTCGATCCGCCCCAGCTGCAGGCCGGCGAAGATCGCCCGCGTGCGTTTGTTGAGCTCGTGGCGCAGCGTCGCCTGCTCGGCCTTGCGCAGGCTGCTCTCCAGCGGGCCCAGCAGCGCGAGCGCGGCCACGACGAGCGTGGCGACCGTGGTTACCAGCACCACCCCGACGATTCGGCTGCGCAGACCCAGCGCGCTGCTCGCCCAGCCCACGAGGCGCAGAGGGCGGCCCTCCCCGCCGGCCGGCATCTATGTGGCTCCCGCCGTCGGCGCGGCGCGAGGCACTAGGGCCCTCGCAGCCGGTACCCGGCGCCGCGTACGGTGAGGATGTAGCGCGGCTTCTCCGGTTCGGGCTCGAGCTTCTCACGCAGATGGCGGATGTGGACGTCGATCGCCCGGGGATCGCGGTAGGCGCTGTCGCCCCAGATCGCCCGCAGCAGCTCCTGGCGGTTGAGCAGCCGGCCGGGGTCGGTCATCAGCGCGTCGAGCAGCTCGAACTCCGAGAAGGTCAGCTTGACCGACTCACCGCCGATTGCCACCTCGCGCTGGGCCCGGTCCAGGATGATCGGCCCCACCGACAGCACCTCGTCGCCCATCGCGCGGGTGCCCGCCCGGCGCAGAACCGCCCGGATCCGGCTGCGCAGCTCGGCGAGCCCGAACGGCTTGGTCACGTAGTCGTCGGCACCGGCCTCCAGCCCGAGCACCGCGTCGGCCTCGGAGTCCAGCGCGGTCAGCATGATGATCGGGACCACGTTGCGCCGGCCGCGCAGGGTGCGGCACACCTCGTAGCCGTCGGGGCCCGCGCCCAGGGCGACGTCGAGCAGCACGATGTCGAAGTGATCGGTGCTCGCCCGGTCGATCGCCGCGCGGCCGTCGGCCACGGCAAGCACGCGATGCCCTTCACGCGAAAACGAGCGGGTGAGCATCTCGCGCAGATCGGACTCGTCATCGACCACGAGAATGCTCAGCGAGGCGTCGGCGCCGCGCGTCGCCGCCAGCTCGGGGGGTTGCTCGGTCGACATGCCTGCGCCGATCGTACCGGCTGCCCGGTGCCCGGGGTCGGCCTTCTCAGCGGCGCGTGTGAGGGCGGCTAACTGACCGGCTCGAGCGTGCGGGCTGAGGCGCTCGGCTCGCCGGCCGGGACCGGCACGCGGCGCGGAGTCAGGCGGCCGGCGTCGACCACCGCCCAGAGCAGCACCAGCCAGGTCAGCGTCGCCATCGCGACATGGACCCAGACCATGTCCGTGGGTAGCCGCAGCTCATATTGGACGCTGCCGATCAGGCCCTGTCCGGCGAGCAGGACGCCGAGCACGGTGAGCGGCTCCAGGGCGGACCCGCTGACCCCCTGGCGCCGGCGCAGCAGCCAGACGCCGATGACGACAACCCCGAACACCGCCGCGATCGTGGCGTGCTCGTGCACCACCCACTGCAGCGTGTCGGCGCCCTTAAAGGTGAGACGGTGGATGCGCTGCCCCGGAGAACCGCCCGCATGCGGGCCGGCCGCAGTGGCAGCGGTACCCGCGAGGATCGTCAGCGCGCCAAGCGGAGCCAGGATCCGGACTCCCCAGACGCCGAGTCGCTGATCTGAGCGGGGACGGTCTCCGGGCTCGTGACGCGCGCGCCAGGAGAGCGCGACGGCGGCAATGAGGATCAACATCGAGAGGCTGAAGTGAGCCATGACAAAGCCGGGAGCGAGATGCTCGCGAACGGTGAAGCCGCCGAGCACGGCCTGGGCGACGACGCCAAGCGGCAGCAGCAGCGAGATCAACAGCAGGTCACGCCGGTAGGGACGCCGCGTGGCGGCCAGTACGACCGCGAACACCGTCAGCACACCGACCAGGCCCGACAGAGCCCGGTTGCCGAACTCGATCAGCGCATGCAAGGAGATGGGGGGCAACGCGTTGCCATAGCACCGGGGCCAGTCCGGGCAGCCAAGACCCGATCCGGTGAGGCGAACGGCCGCTCCGGTGAGCACGATCAGGCTCAGCGCCACCAGGGTCCCATCGGCGACAAGCCGGTACTGGGCCGGGGTCAGGGCGAAACGGTCACGCATCGGGCGCATAGTGAAACGGAAGCGTGGGCTGCAGTTCGGCCAGCGACGGAGCGCTGCGATCCCGTCCGGAGGCGATCAGCTCGAGTGACTCGGGCCACTCGATCCCGACCGCGGGATCGTCGAACGCGAACCCACCTTCCGTGTCCGGATCGTAGTAGGCCGACGTCTTGTAGGCGACGTCGGCGACCTCGGAGAGCACGCAGAAGCCATGGGCGAACCCGTCGGGCACGTACACCTGTCGATGCTGGGCGTCGTCGAGCTCAAACGCCTCCCAGCGGCCAAACTGGGGCGATCCGAGACGGATGTCGACCACGACGTCGAGGATCGCGCCGCGGATGCAGCGCACGAGCTTGGCCTGACCGGGCTGAAAGTGCATCCCCCGCACGATGCCGCCTGCCGAGCGCGAGTGGTTGTCCTGGACCAGCGGTGTCTCGACGCCGAGCCCCGCAAAGACGTCCTCACGGTAGGCTTCGAGGAAGAAGCCGCGCTCATCGCCGTGGACGGTCGGCGCCAGCAGCAGCGGCCCCCTCAGCTCATTGGGCAGGCTCTCCATCGCGGTCAGATCGCCCAGCGCTCGCCCATCAGCACCGGGATCTCGCGTCCGTCTCGGGTCACGCCGGTGACGTCGAGCTCAGGGCCGCCGATCATGAAGTCGGTGTGGACGCCGCTGAGGTTGATCCGCCGCCGACTGCCCTCGTCGTCAGTGAGCAGCCCGAAGCCACCGCCGATCGCGATGTGGCTGGCCGCGTTCTCGTCCAGCAGCGTGTCGTGAAAGACCGTGCCGGTGGGCCCGATGCGGCCGCTGCGGTCCACGAGTGCGACCTCACCGACCCGGGTGGCGCCGTCGTCGCGCTGCACGAGCTCGCGCATCAGGTCAGCGCCCTCGTCGGCGTCGACCTCCACGGCGCGCCCGTCCGCAAAGCGCATCCGCAGACCGATGACGGCACGGCCGGAGACGAGCAGCGGCTTGGTCGAGGTGACGTGGCCCTCCGTCCGCTCCGGATCCGGGCTCGTGAACACCTCCTCGGTGGGGAGGTTGGGGATGTGCCGTCGTCCCCACTTGGTCTCGAAGTCACCACCGGTCCAGCGCACCGCGGGCAGCAGCCCGACGGTCAGATCGGTTCCGGGCCCGGTGTAGTGCAGGGCATCCAGGTCGGCGTCCATCAGCTTGCGGGCCGCGCTCTTCAGCTCCTGCGCGCGCGTCGTCCAGGCCTGGGCGGGATCGGGCTCGTCCAGGCGGCAGACGTGGGCGATCTCGCCCCACAGGCGCTCCAGCGCGGCCGCCTCCTCGAGCTCGGGATGAGCCAGCCGGGCCCAGGCGGCGTGGGGCCCGGGGACGATCGTCCAGCTGATCGCGCGATCGGCGATCACCTCCAGTCCCTCCTTGATCGCCACCGCGTCGCGGCCGATGCGGCCCGAGTCGACCCCGTCCAACAGGCCCGGAGCGGCCGGGCCGCTGAGGCTGATCATCGCGCCCTGCTCCTCGGCCAGGTCGCCCGGACGGCGACGCACCCAGGGCAGCACCTTGCCCAGGGCCGCGTCCTGCGCGTGCTCGAGCCGGGCGAGGTAGACGTGCGGATCGGCGTAGGAGACATCCACGAGGTGAGCGCCGGCGTCATAGGCGGCGGCCGCAACCGCCCGGGCCAGCGGCTCCTGACCGAGCTTGGCGTTGACGATCACGGTCTGACCGTCGGCGACGTTGGCGCCGACGGTGACGGCGAGCCGCGCGAGGGCGGCGGTCAGGTCCGGCATCGTCCTGAGGCTACCGACCCGGGGGTCCGGCTCAGGTGCGGCGGGTCGAGAGGGGGTTCGAGCCCAGGCCGCTCGCATCGTGTGAACGGGGGCGGCCAGTACCGTGCCGAGCAATGGCCGCTCCCGCCCGTGAGCTCCACGCACCGTCGATCGACGTGATCATCGCGACCCAAGCACGCGATCTGGTGCTCTCCTGCCTGGCTCATCTGCAGCGCCAGACGGTTGCCCACACGGTCTGCGTGGCCGACAACGCAAACAACGAGGGTGGGACCACAGACGCGATCAAGCGAGACTTTCCTGACGTCACCGTCGTCACGTTCGCCGCCAACCAGGGATTCGGACGCGCGATCAATCACCTTGCCTCGCTCGGCGACGGGGAGGTCATCGTCCTGGCCAACGACGACATGGATGTCGAGCCGGCGTTCCTGGAGGCGATCACCGCCCCCCTGCGCGACCCGGGGATCGGGATGAGCGCTGGCATGACGCTGCAACCCGTCGACGGCGAGGTGGTGGACGGATTCGGGATCGAGATCGACGCGACCCTGCTCGCCTACAACCGGCTGCGCCACCGGAGCCCCTGCGACGCACCCGGCGTACTGCTCGGTCCCAGCGGCGGGGCCGCCGCGTATCGTCGGTCGGCCTGGGAGGCGGCCGGGGGCTTCGATCCGCACTTCTTCATGTACGCCGAGGATCAGGACCTCGCGCTCCGGCTGCGGCTGGGCGGCTGGGGGGCCGCAGCGGCCCCCGGGGCTCGCGGCGTGCACCTGGGCGGCGCCACGAGCGGTCGCGATTCGCCGTTTCAGCGGCGCAACGCCGGCTTCGGCCGAGGGTTCGTCCTGCGCCGGTACGGCGTCATGCGGACCCGACACGCCCCGCGAGCGCTGATCGTTGAGCTGCTGACCGTGCTCAACGGCCTGGTCCGCGCCCGCACCGTGATCCCGTTGACGGCTCGGGTCGCGGGCTGGCGCGCCGCCGGTCAGGGCCCGCGGCTGCAGATCCCCGCCGGTGTGGTCGACCGCCGCATCTCGATGCGCGAAGCCCTGCGCCGGCTGCGGCACGAGCGCTGACGGCCGGCGCACTCGCGGCCAACCCGTTCGGTCCGTGTCCGAACCTCAGGGCGCTCGGCGCGCCAGCGCGTACCACTGCCCGACCAGGAATTCGGTCGAACGCCCTCCGGTTAGGCGGTCGAGCAGGGCGGAACGCCCGAGCCGTGGATGCGACGTACTGATTGGTTCCCAGCCGTTCTCGGCGAGCATCGTGAGCAGATCGCCACGGGTGAACCAGCGCAGGTGGGTGCGATCGCGATGACCCCAGTCCGTGTAGCCGAAGGTACCTCGGACCATCAGGTCGGTGACCAGCGACACGTGCCTCGCGTTCGGCACCGACACCTGCAGGTGGCCACCCGGAGTCGTGAGATCGCACAGGTTACGCACTACGGAGTAGGGGTCGGCCAGGTGCTCGAGCACGTCCCAGGCGAGGACGGTGTCGAAGGGGCCCTCGATGTGGTCAAGCTCGTCCTCGACCGGGCCGACGCGGACGTCATCGAGCCGCCCGCGGGCCAAGCGGGCCGCCTCTTCGACAACCTCGACACCCACGATCCTCGTGGCGCCCCGGGCTCGCAGCGCGTCAGCGGTGGCCGCTTCCCCACAGCCGATGTCGAGTACCGCGCCGATCGGCGTTGGCAGCAGATCCACCAGGTCGTTCCGAACGCTGCCGTAGTACCCGCCGACCTCGGCCCTCATCCGCTGCGCCATCACGCCAGCCTAGTGGCCACGACCCAGCCGAGATCGTCCACGACCAATTACATTGGGCGCTGTGGAAGGCGGTACCACTTCGGAGGACACCGCCGAAGGGCTCACCGGCGCAGGCGTCGGAGATCGCGCGATCCGCGGCGGAACGCTCCGCATCGTCGGCTACGGGATTGGGCTTGTCGCCACGGCGGGCGCCTCGGTCGTGCTGCTGCGCGACCTCTCGGTGGCCGCCTTCGGCCGCTTCACCGTCGTCTCGGCGCTGCTGGCGATCGTCACCGCGCTGTCGGACGCCGGGTTGACCGCGATCGGGCAGCGTGCCTACGTGCGTGCCGAGAGCCCAGAGGAGCGTCGCTCGATCATGCGGGGGCTACTCGGACTGCGGATCGCCCTCACCCCTCTGGTGGCCGCGGTCGCGGTCGGCTTCTCGATCATCGCCGGGTACACAACGGACCAGATCCTCGCCACGGTAATCGGCAGCGCAGCCCTGGTGCTGACCAATGCCGCGATGACACTCGTCCTGCCGCAGTCGGTGCGCATGAACCTCGGACGGGTGACGGTGGTCGACGTCACCCGTCAGATCGTGCTGATGATCGGGCTCGCCGCCCTGGCGGCCGCGGGGGCCAGCTTCGTCATTCTGTTCTTCGCCTATATCGCCTCCGGGATCGCAACCGTCGTCGCCGCGATCGCGGTGTCGGACTCTGAGGATCGAATCGTCCCGTCCTTTGACCCCGCGCTTTGGCGGACGATGGGCCGCGCGGCGATCCCGCTCGTGCTCGGGAGCGCCATCAACGTCGTCTATCTGCGCCTGCTCGTGATCCTCGTATCGCTGATGGCCACCGCGCACGTGACGGGGATCTTCGGCGCCTCGTTCCGGATCGTCGAGATCTTCACGAGCATCCCCCAGCTGATGGCAGGCGCCATCTTCCCGCTGCTCGCCCACGCCGGCCAGGAGGACGAAAGCCGCCTTGCCTACATCCTGCAGCGCACCGCCGAGGCATCGCTGCTGCTCGGCGCCGGAACGGCCGTCGCGCTGTCGCTGGCCGCCCACCCGGTGCTGCAGATCCTCGGTGGCTCTCAGTACAGCCACTCGGGGACGATCCTCTCACTGCAGGCCTTCGCCCTGATCGGCACCTTCCTGACCCAGATCTGGGTGTTTGGCCTGATCGCTGTCGATCGCCAGCGGGCGATCGCCCAGGTCAACGCGGTCGGCGTCGGAGTTGTCGTGATTCTCGGTCTGACCCTGATCCCGCTCGCGGGCGCGCGCGGCGCGGCGGTCGCGGCGATCGCGGGAGAGGCGGCGCTCGCCCTGACCGCGTTGGTCTTGCTCGTGCGGGCCCGGCCACGGCTGCGTCCGGCGCCGGGCCACTTCGTCAGGATTCTGTCCGCGACCGCGCTGGCAACGCTGTGCAGCTTGCTCCCGGTGCCTGAGATCGTCCGGGCGTCTATCGCAGTGATCGTCTACGCCGCCGTGGTGATCGCACTGCGCGCGTATCCACCCGAGCTCCTGCAGGCCTTCGGGATCTCACGACCCCGTACCTGACCCGGAGCGATGCCCGCGTGACCTGCTCAGGAGCGCACTGCGCGGACGAGCCGGGTGACCGCGGCGCGCCCACGCCGCAGCGGGTCCGAAAGGCGCCGGACCAGCGGTGAGCCCAGCGCCTTGGGCCGGCCGTCACGTTCGATCATCCGCCGCAGCGGGCCGACGGCTTCCGGCCAGGTCAGTTTGCGTCCATGCGCGATCAGTCGCTCGCGGTAGGCCTCGCGACCTCGGCCGAGGACCTCGAGGATCGCCGTCGCCAAGCGCTCGACGTCGCCCGCCGGCACGCTGAGGCCGCCGTCGCGGGCGGTGAGGATCGCGCTCAATTCCCCGCCCTCGGTGCCGACCGCGGGGGTGCCCGTCCAGAAGCAGTCAAGCAGGCGGGTCCGGAACGAGAACGTCGCCTCGAGGTGGTCGCGGTGCGTGGCCACGAAGCAATCGGCGTCCAGCAGCCACGAGCCGCGATCGCGGTAGTCGATCGCGGCCTCATTGAAGAACACGACCGTGTCGAGCAGTCCCAGCTCGGCCGCCAGCGCCCTGGCGGCCTGCGCTTCGCTCCGCTCCTCGTCATCGAGCCCGCCGCCGAACATGAACACCAGGCGCACCCGCGAGTCGGACTCGTGGGCTCGCGCGGTCGCCGCCACCGCGGTCACCGGGTCCAGCCAGTTCCAGATCCCCCCGTTCCAGAGCAGCAGCCGGACATCGCCGGTCAGCCCCGGGATCTGTGCGCGCGGGCCCACCCCGGGTACGCCCCGCGGCGGTTGCGCCGGGATCCCGAACGGCACACAGTCGATGAACGAGCGAAACGACGGATCGGCCCCGTACGCGGCCGGGGTGATCAGCCGGGCGGCGAGCATCGCGCCGAGGTACAGGTCGCGCTGACGCTCGCCGGCGCAGATGAAGTGATGGCCGCGGTGTAGCGCGTCGAGCAGATGATCGAGGGTCAGCGTGTTCCAGCGCTGCTGCTCCCACGCCGGTGCCGACGCGCGCGCCTCGAGCATGTCCAGCGTCAGCGGGTCGCACAGATCGAAGATCACCCGGGCGCCCGAGCGGTCGGCCAGCGCCGAGATCGCTGGACTGGCGGGGCGCAGCACGATCGCGTCGGCCTGCGCGAACAACCGGGCAAGCTCATGCGTGTCCCCCGGGCGGTACGGGGCGTAGCTTTCGGGCCCCAGGCCCGGTGGGGGGGTCCCCGGCGCCACGAGGGTCACCGCCGCGCTCGTGGCCAGCGCCCGGGCCATCTCGTAGGCACGAATGGCCGCGCCACCCATCGCTTCTCCCACCGGATCCTCGGTGAGGATGACGACACGGCGCGGCGTGCTCACCCAGCGGCCGCGATCGGGTGCGCGACGATGACCAGCTCCTCGGCGAGGCCCGGGGACGCAAAGGCGATCAGGTCGGCGAGCTTGGCGAGATCGAATTTCTTGGCGATGTCACCGGCGAATGAGGGCCGGCGGCCCGCCCGGATCGCGCGGCTCTGATCGAACGTCTGCCACGCGTTCGGCGCGGCCCGCGGGACGTGAGCGACCTCGAAGCCCGCACGTCCGAGCAGACGGCGCAGCGAGGCGGGGGTGAAGAGAATGAGATGGCGCGGTGGGTCGAGCCCCAGCCAGTCGCGACCGTATCGACGGTGGCCGAGCGCGTCGAGATTCGGCGTGGCGATCCACAGCCGGCCGTCGGGGGCGAGCAGGCGACGGATCCGCTGCAGCTCGCGCAGCGGATCGTGGAGGTGCTCGATCACGTGGCTGAGGGTGACAGCGGCAAACGGGCAGCCACCTTCCGCGACGTCGGCCAGCGTTCCGTGGCGCACGGCTACGCCCCGGGCCTGAGCCGACTCGGCTGCCGACGGGTCCGGGTCCAGTCCCTCGGCATCCCAACCGAGGTGGCGCGCAAAGGCCACGAACGCGCCGGACCCGGCGCCCACATCAAGCAGCCTTCCTCCCGGCCGGCTGGGCAGATGCCGGATCTCCCGGGCGGTCACCGCGGTCCGCTGCGGCACGAGCATCTCGATCACGCGACCGAACGGCAGGGCTGACTCCAGCGCGTATCCCCAGCGGTCGTTCAGGTAGGCATGCAGAAGTTGCCGACGCGCCCCACTGGGCCAGGTCGAGGCGTCGCCCTCATGGGTGTAGTAGGTCTCGTAGGCCCGACCGATGCTCGCCTCATCGGGGCGGGGGTCAAGGTACGCCGAGCCGCAGTCGCGGCAACCGCGCAGCGTCCATACCCCGGGGGCGGTGCCGAAGACACGGTCGCTGAGTCCCTCATACAGGAGGATGCTCGCGCGAGCACCGCAGCACGGGCAGGACAGGTCGGTCTCGAGCTCCGCGCTGGGCCAATGGTCGGCGACGTTCATCCGCGGGGCGGAGACGATACCGCAGCCCGAGTCACCCCGAGCGCGCGCTCGTATCCCTCGTAGGTCCCGTGGGCCGCTGCGGCCCAGCTGAACCCTTGCGCCCGCGCAAGGCCGTGCCCGGGGTCGGCCGGGGCTGTGAGGAGACCGTCGATGGCCTGGGCGATACCCGCCGGGTCGTCGGGGTCGAAGTAGCGCGGGACGTCGCCGCCCACCTCACGCAAGATGGCGATGTCCGAGCAGGCGACCGGCACGCCGCGTCGCATCGCCTCCACCACCGGCAGGCCGAAGCCCTCGGCGCGGGTGGGGAAGACGGCGCAGGCGGCCGCGCGCCACATGGCCTCAAGTAGCGGAGCCTCGACGTAGCCGGGGATACGTAGACGGTCCGCGACACCGAGCTCGGTGGCGAGCGCCTGCACCTCGTGGGCGTAGGACTCGCGATGGCCTGCGAGGACCAACACGGTGTCGTCCGGCAGCCGCGGCAGCGCCCGGACGAGCGCCGCCTGGTTCTTGTGGGGTCGCAACGCAGCGAGACAAAGCAGGAGCCGCGACCTCTGGGGAAGTCTGAGACGACCGGCGAGATCCGCCGCCGAGACGGGCGTCACCGGGGTGTCCTGACCCGGACCGTGCGGCACGACGAGCACTCGGCTGGGGTCGATCCCCAGGGTGGCGCAGATGTCGGCGCGGGCGACGTCCGAACCGGTCAGCAGCGCGTCGGCTCGGCGGGCAGCGCGGCTGACGATCTGCCGCATCCCGAAGGTCGTCACCGCGTTGAACGTGCGGTAGTGAAAGAACGTCATGTCGTGAACGGTGATTACGCTCGGCAATCCCGGGCGGACCGGTGCCACCGACGCTAGCGAGTGCACGAGATCGGTCCGGCGCCGGCGCCCGACGAGCGGCAGGCCGGCCTGCTCGACCCCGAGCCGCTGAAGCCGCTGACCCTCGTCGGCGGGCATCTGCACGATCTCGCACAGTTCGCGCCAGCCGTCGGAGACCAGTCGGGCCGCACCGAGGCGTGTCGTGACCAGGGTCAGGCCCAGCTTGGGGAACTCCTGGGCCAACGCTGGCACCAGCCCGCGCAGGTAGGTCTCGGTGCCTCCGGACCGGTCAGGCTCGAAGAACAACGCGTTGAGCGTCACGTGTCGCGGCCCGTCCGTCATCGCCGGGATCCTCGCATGACTGCGTAGGCTGTCGCCGACATGGGGTACTTCGACTGGCACGCTCGCCCGGGCTACTTCCGTGATGTCACCCGGCATTTCGCCCCCGACGCGCAGGTGCTCGACATCGGCTGCGGAACCGCCTGGCTGGCAGAAGATTTCGGCCGGTACGTCGGCATCGATCCGGCCTCAGAACCGGTTGCTGCGGCCGTCCGCCGCGGTCTCGACGTACGCCAGGCCTCGGTGGCCGATCGTCTCCCGTTCGACGATGAGCGGTTCGACGGTGTGATCCTCAAGGACGTCCTCGAGCACCTCGATGACCCGGTCTTCGCGGTGCGCGAGGCCCTGCGCGTGCTGCGCCCCGGCGGCACCGTGTTCGCCTCCTCGCCGGACGCGCAGCGCTGGGTGTGGAACGACTACACGCACAAGCGCCCGTTCAGCCGGAGCGCGTTCCGGACCATGTTCACCGACTCTGGCTTTACGGTCGTGCGCTGCGGCTACGAGTCGGTGATGCCCGGCACCTCGATCGTCTCGCGCTGGACGGCCAATCGCCGTCCAGC
>JALYZB010000077.1 GCA_030945945.1 Actinomycetota bacterium
CGGCAGCCTGCTACCGGGCCTCCTGGCAGCTACCCGGACCGGACCTACCCCGGCAGGCGACGACGAGCTTGTCGTTGAATCACGATGTTCTAATCATCGACCTCCAACAGTCTGGGCGCACTCCGGAAGTTCGTAGAAGTTTGAGGCGGTCTCCCGGCCTCGTCCGCTCCTGTTGGGGGCGTTCGTGGTCGCTGAACTAAACCGCGTCCGTCAGGACAGGAGGACCGCCATGAAGAAGGTATCCGGCTCGAAGGTCGTCGCGACCAGGGAGGCGTCGCAGTTGCCGCTGCCGGCGGAGGTTCCGGAGGCGCTCGGCGAATTGAGCGATAGGCGGCGCCGTTATCGGTGATCAGTCGCTCGGTGTGATGCCGTAGTTCGCGTAGTGCTTCACGGCCCGGCGTAGGAACCCGATCGCGGTGGTGGCTTTCTCGTCGGGAAGGACTTCGACGTAGGCCAGACGTGTCGCGTCGTCGATCGCGATCGCCAACGACCACACGCGCTCTCAGCCACCGGCCCCCGCCGACTACACGAGCTCAACGGGAACAACCTCCTCGGGTCCTACAGCTAGCTCGCGTCCCCCGAGGGTCCGGCGTGCGATCGCGTGGATCGTGCCCAGACCAACCCAGCCGTGATCTGCGCCACGGGCAGTTCGATCGCGTCCCGATGGTCGGCAAGCTGCCCCCTGTACATAGCGTCGTGCGTCGACGAGCGCCGCGCCAGGCACTCCAGCAGATCGCGTTTCGCCACCCGCGCGGACCGGATCCAAGTCCCAGGAGCACTCATCGGCGCACGCCAAACTCTGCCACGTCCTTCAACAACCAAGCCCAGCTCGATTCAATGCTCAGCGGCGCTGGCAGAGCCCGTCCAAGGCAATCTTCGTGTCGCTCGAACGCGCGGGTGTGCCGACCTGACCGACTACGACGCGGCGGGGGGTTGGTCCTTCGGCGCGTAGCGGTGGTGCAGCGACAGCGGGTTACCGTCAGGGTCTCGGCAGATTGCCTGCCAGCAGACGCCGGAGTCAAACGTGTCGCTGACGAAGCGCACGCACTTGGCCTCAAGCCGCTCCCGTGCAACGTCCACGTCGGCAACCTGTAGAGCGATCGGCATAGCGTTGTGCGAGAACGTGCCACCGAAGTCTTCGGTGCGCATGATCGCCAGCGTCAGGTTGCCGGCCTGGTACTCGGCGCCCGGCCGGCTCCCGTAGCGCTTGACGAACGGCAGGCCGAGGGTCTCGCCATAAAAGGCAGTCATCGCGTCAAAGTCCTGCGCCGGGATGCAGACGAAGTCAACGCCGGTAATCAGGGGGGTTATATCGGTCATCGTGGCTCAGACCCTCGCAGATCCCCAAACTCATCGCCCGACGCCAAGGCCAACATGTGATGACGACCATCAGGCCCTCGGCGAACCGGCTGCCGCTTCTCACGCAAACTAGACAGCGCGGAGTAGCCCGCCCGGCGCCCGACCCGGGCTTTGATCCGCCCACCAGCAAGTCAGAAGCCGGCCGTGGACCCACGTGCAGAGGCATTTCTCGGCTCTGCACGGACGCGACAGCGTCCTGCATTCGGCGACACGGGGATCGTGCGGGGGGACGCGCAGAATGTCGCCATTCGGATCGCGCACATGTCATGGCTGGCTGCGACGCAAGCGATCGTCCGCGCCGACGGCGTCCGTCACCCAGGTTCGCCAATGCACCCCGTGCCGGATCCTCGAGATGGGACGCGAGGAGTTGTACGCCGTTCGGTGCGCTGATGACGCGCTGCTGGCCGCAGAACGGCGTCGTCGCTCGGGTAGCTGCTGCTGGTCGTCCATCTCGACGCTCTGGCTTGCAAGCCGGGGGCCACCTCGAGCGCGGGATCGCGCGCGATGGGATAAAGCGTCCCTGACCATGTGACGGCCGGGCGGCACTGCCAGACGCCCGCTCCCGCCCGTCCGGCCAACGGCCGTGGCGCTGCTGGTTCTCGTCCGCACTACGCGTCTCATCTGCCTCTAGCGGATTCCGTGCGACGGGTTCAGCATCTCGTCAGACAGGCCCTCGCTTGCCGCTCGCGATTCCGGCCGGCACCGTTGCCGCGACGAGCGCTGCGAGCACGGCAAAGGCGCCCCACAGCCCGAGCGAGGTGGCGGTGAGCGCGCCGATCAAGATCGCGCCGATCGCCGTGCCGGAGTCAAACGCGGCATTCCAGACCGCGCTCGCCACTGCCCGGTTGCCGACACTGCTCCGGGCGAAGGCGGAGAAGAGGGTGAGGGACTGGACAGCTCCGTAGCCCGCGCCGATCGTGGCGCACGCCAGCAGCGTGACCATGTCGACAGCGCTCGTCAGCCCCGCGGCGAGCGCCACCACTCCAGCAATCACCAGAGCACAGGCGCCGACCAGCAGCGACACGACACCGTGGCGGTCCACCCGGACGCCCGCCTGCCACCGGGCGACCGCGCTGGCGACCCCGAACAGCAACAGCCCGATCGTCGCCGTGAACCCCGAGCGCTCGATCGGAAGGATCGTGACGACGGCGCCGCCGACGATCGTGATCGCGCACAGCACCACGGCGGGCGCGACCGAACTCGCGATCGTCGCCCGGGTGTCTCCGAAGACCGGACGCGGGGTCACGGGGCTCGCGGCGCGACGCCAGCCGCTTCGGAACGCCAGCGTGGCGCCCAGCGCCGGCACCGCCGCGATCACCGCGATTGGCCAGAAGCTCCCGGTGTGCAGCAGCGCCACCGCGAGCGGAACCATGGCCAAATTGGGGATCGCCGCGGCCAGCCCGTACAGGCCGGCGGCTTCGCCTTGCCGGCCTTGCGGCGCCACCTCGCTGGCCATGAACGTGCCGGCGACGGTGAAGATGGCGAAGCCGATGCCCCGGATCGCGCAGATGCCGTACAGGGCCGCGCCGGAGGACGCCCAGATCAGAAGCGGCGCCGGCAGGCCGAGGGCGAGCAGCCCGATCGCAACCGTCCATGTCGTGGACACGCGGCGCAGCAGCGCCGGCACGGTCGGGCCAACCAGCACCGTCGCCGCAAGCATGATCGTGGTGGCGGCGCCGGCGGAGGCGGCCGATGTCCCGCGCGAAGCGATCCATGCTGGCAGCGACGACAGGGTCGCGAAGAAGCCGGTGAAGCCCGCGCCGGCCATCAGGACCATGCGCAGGCATGGTGCCTCGAAGATTAGAGCAGTCAAGGCCGGCCTGACGGTGCGAATACCACGTGATCAGCGACGCGGACCTTGTGCACGCTGGCCTCGCGGGCCAGGGTGAAGATCGCTCCGAGGCGCGCCTCCGGCGATGTGCGCTCCAGGACCGCTGCCAGCGTGCTGCCCTCAGACGGCGCCAGCGCCACTACGGGGGCGCTCTTGGCAGGGGTGGAATCGCCGACCTGATCGCCCCGGTCGAATGCCTGCGCGCCCGCGGCGGTGGCGAGATACACGAGATGAGCCGGCGAGAGACGATGCCCGTCGGGTCTCAGCATCTGCGCCAGGTAGGCGAAGTGGCCCTCGTTGAACAGGCTGCATGAGGTGCCCGCGCCGACGTTGGAGCCAAGCGCGAAGCGTACCCCCTGCTCGAGGTGTTGTCGACCAGCGAGTAGCGCTCGTAGGTCTCGAGATAATCGCGCGACCAGGGAATAGCTGGCCACGAGCCGGACCTCATCGGGGGGTCTCGTTCGGATGCGTGGTCAAGAACAGTGATTGCCCGGAGCGGGTGTTCAGTGCTGCCGCGCACGCTTCGAGCGTTCCGTCGAGCACGAGAGCGAGAACCGCGGGGTGACCGCGTAGCGCAGGTGGCCGTTCCCGTTCCAGCGGGAGATCAGCGCTCGGCTCGCCTCGTAGGCGGCCTCCGGAATGCGATGCAGCTCAGGCCGCCGCTCGCGGTCAGACACCACCGGCCCGCTGGTGATCCGCAGACCGCTGGCCCAAGCCTCGGCGAACAACATCCGCCTGGCGGCCGGCGGGAAGTGGGTCGGTGGGCCGGGACGCCGGGCTCGGTTTCGGCGTTGCCAGTCTGATATGCGGGGATTAGTGACCCCAGGGCGCGGGTTTCGTGCTGCCGGCGGTGCGCTGTCTAGCGTGCTGTCAGGTTGATATGTGTGCAGTATCGGGTGATCGACTCGAGGATCTGTTCAGCGGTCTTGGTCCACCCGTAAGGGCGAGAGTTCTCGTTCCAGGTTTCGGTCCAGGCGCGGATGTCGGCGTTGAGATGGAGCGCGGCCGACGAGCGCTGCGCCCTCAGTCGCCACTGGCGCAACGCGTGCACAGCCATGACCCGGTCCACTGGACCGTGCCACCACCTCGGCAGCTTCCCGTGCTCAACGGAACGCCCGCGCACTTTTATGATGCGGGATAGAACCCCCGTTAAGCGGAAAGCGAGGCGCAGTGGCACGCATCGACATCGACCACCTCACCCTGGAGCTCGGCCAGGAGCTCGACGCGCGGCTGGTGGACGCCGACGCCGCGCTCGCGGCGCACTTCCCCGGCGATCGAGCCTCCCGCCAGCCGGTGCACACCGTCTACGTCGCCGCCGACCGCTATCACGCTGCGCTTGTCCCGAACTGGGGCGCCGAGGCGCTCGCCGCGCTCGACGCGCACCACGGCCTGTTCGCCGAGCTGGTGGGCAACGACGAGATCGTGGCGCGCGTGGGCCGTAAGCTCGCCACCGAACCGATCGAGGACCTGCGGATCGACTTCGAGGATGGCTACGGCACCCGCCAGGGCCCCACCGAGGACGGCGATGTGGCAGCGGCCGGCGCCGCGCTGGCGGCGAGCCTGTCCGAGGCCACCGCACCGCCGTTCTCGGGCATCCGGATCAAGAGCCTCGAGGCGCCGACCCGGCGCCGAGCGGTACGCACGTTCATCGCGTTCGTCGGCACGCTCGCCGACGCCGGCGCGGGGCTCGATGGGTTCGTCACGACGCTGCCCAAGGTCACGAGCGTCG
>JALYZB010000485.1 GCA_030945945.1 Actinomycetota bacterium
AAATCCGCCAAGCCCTGCGCACCCTCGAGAACGCCATCAGCGACTACATCCAAACAGCTCGGCTCGCGCCAGCAAAATAGAAACTCGTCACAACGTCAAACCTTCCAGCCCCCAAGTCGAACTAGACAGGCCGCGCTACCGGACGCTCGGGACCGCCGCGGAGATCGCCGCCTGGGCGAGGCCCGCGTACCAGCCGGTGACGTCCTCGCGCGCCACCTCGGGGTGCTTGATCCACCAGTTGGCCAGCGACTCTCCGGCGCCGACGATCGCCTCGGCGACGCCCTCGGAGGCGGGGGGCTGAAGACCGGCACGGCCGCCGGAGCCCTCGAGCATCGTCCGCACCTCGGTGACGATCCGGGCCCGCAGCTGAGCGACGATCTCGACCAGTGGCCGGCTGGCGTTCATCTCGGCGAACAGGACTCGCCAGCCGTTGCCCTGCTCGCTGACGAAGGCCAAGAACTCGGCGGTCACCGCCCGGATGCGCTCGGTGCGCGCGGCGCTGCGATCGGCGGCGACCAGCCGTTCGACGAGCTCCCCGCCGGTCAGCTCGATGTACGCCGAGTACAGGCCCTCCTTGGAGCCGAAGTACGCGTACAGCATCGGCTTGGACAGGTCGGCCAGCGCGGCGATGCGGTCCATCGATGCGCGCTCGTAGCCGTCCTGTGCGAACACCTCGCCGGCGACCGCGAGGATCAGGGGTTCGCGCACCGAACGGGGCACGCCCCGGGTGCCGGCACGGCGCGGCGATCGACGAGGGGCGCCGGGGCCCTGTGCGCGTTGCGCGGTCACTTCGTGTAGAAAACTACCGGAGCGGATATTACTCTTGGGTAGGAGAGCCAGAGACGATGCCTGAACGGGAGCCAAACCGAACGTCCATCCGATTCAACGGCGGATCCTCGACGCCCTGGCCGCGTTCAGCTCGTCGCTGCTTCCCGATGACTACCTGGAGCTGTTCAATCCGCTGTGGTCCACCCGCGAGCTGCGGGGCGGATTGAGGGAATCCACTCAGAGACCCCCGGATGCCGCCTCGGTGCTGATCAAGCCCGGCTATCGCTGGGGCGGCCACGACCCCGGCCAGTACCTGCGTGTCGGCCTGGACATCAGGGGGGTGCGCCATTGGCGTGCCTATTCGCTGACCTCCGATCCGCCGCGGGGATCGGCGCACCGACAGCGCCCGGCCGCGCGGCCCGATCAAAGCGATCGCGGGAAACCGGCGAAGCCGCCAGCCCTCGGCGCGTCGGATCGCATACACGGAAGTAGGCGCTGACCCTGCCCAAGCTCGGGGTCGTCCCGGCGTAGCTGACCGTGGGCGAGCATTCCTCGGAGGTCGCGGGGACACGCGACACCGCGCGCTCGGACAGCTCGATCGGACCTTTGACGGCCGCACGTCCCTGAGGCTTGGAAATGATATGCGTATACGGACGATCTTTTCGAAGCCTCGACCGGTCGGCCCGGGGTGCGGTGTCGATCGATGCCTGCGACGCGCCCCCCGATCGCTGCGTCGTTCCGCGGCAGACGGCCAGGGCGAGCATCACCGCCAGTGTGATGCCCGGGATCGACGCCGCTTGTCGCACGTCCGCAGCCTAGATCGGGGGCGAACGCGGGGACTCAATCGGCCGGGCCAACAGCTCGAGCCGATTGCCGAACGGGTCCTCGGTATAGAAGCGGGTCACGCCCGGCAGTGCGGTGTCCCAGTGCACGGGCGCCCCGGCCCCCCGCAGCCGCTCGGCGAGCGCCCTCAGGGCCCCGGTGTCACCCGTGCTGAGGGCCGGATGGGCCTTGGCGGCGGCGACGTAGGGGTCCTCGGCGCCGATGTGCAGCTCGCGCCCGTCGCCAAGCGCGAACCAGACCCCGCCGCGGGCCTGTAGCCGGGCGGGCTTGTCGACCTGGACCAGGCCGAGCAGCTCACCGTAGAAGCGCCGTGCGGCGGCTTCACAGCCGGGCGGGGCGGCGAGCTGGACGTGATCGAGGCTCAGCCCCGGCGCCCCGCCGCCGCTGCTCATCGCCGGCGCGAAGCGGCGGTGCCGATCGTGTAGGCGTTGAGCGTCTGACCGGTGGCCAGGAACAGCCTCCCACCGGAGGCCGCCGGAGTGCTGAAGTGCTCCATCGTCGGGGTGCTCTGGCGGGTGCGGACCGCGCCGGTCCTCGGGTCCAGGCCGTACAGGACCGAGTCGCTGGTCGAGGTCACCCACACCCGGCCGGCGGCGAGGATCGGAGGCCCGTCGGCGTCCGAGGGGCCGGCCCAGCGATTGACGAAGCGGGGCGCGGCGGTGTTGACCGTAAGGGCATGAACGCCCTCCGTGCAGGCGACGAACAGGGTTCCGGAGGCGTACGCATCAGAGCCGAAGCTCGTGCAGACCGGTGCGCTGAACAGCTCCCCGCCGATGTGTCCGAGATGTCGGGTCGAGACGAGATAGCCGCGCCCGTTCTTACCGCCCTGGTAGACAAGGTGACCGGGCAGCAGCACGGGTGACACCGACCCCAGGTCGGCGTCGGCGGCGCTGTCGCGCGCCCAGCTCGCCGGGGCCCAGAAATCCCGCTGGACGCCCGTGGGGCTGAGCTTCTCCAGCGTGTCGCCGTGGTCATAGGCCTGGCCGGGGCCGTTGGCGGCGTTGCCGGTGGGCACGAAGACGTTGCCGGAGCGGTCAACCGCGGGGGCGCCCCCCGCCGACCAGATCGCTCCCTCGCGGCGGGTGGGGACGGCGTAGATCGTGTTGGCCCCCCGGTTGCCGGCCGGGGCGCTGACCAAAAAGCCCCGGTACTGGGCGCAGTCGCCGTCGTTTCCGCCCAAGCCGACCAGCACCCGGCCGTGATCGAGTGCCAGGGCCTCGCGCTGGAGCTGACTGAGCGGGTTGCTCGGCGGTTCGACGCTGCGGGCGAACCGGCGCCGGCCCGTCCGGGCGCTGAGCGCAAACAGCGTGTGGCGGGCCGATGCTCCCGAGCGCAGGTCAGCGACGGCGTACAGGGTGCCGGTGCGGGGATCGATGACCGGGGTGCCGGTGATCCCGACGGTGGGGGAGATGTCACCGCAGGGCAGCGCGGAGGCGGGCACCGGGGCTCCGAGGCGGGCATGCCAGACCCGCGCCCCGCTGCGCTCCCGGAAGGCATAGATGTCGTTCGCCTCGGTGGCCACGATGACCAGGCCGTGGTAGACCAGGGGCTCGCTCCAGACCGTCCCGTTCAGGCCTGCGGCCTTCCAAGCCGCCTTCAGCGGAGCGGCGCGCCCGGAGGTGTGGTCGGCCGCGCTGAGTGCGCCGCCCTCGTGGTAGGCCGTCCAGTCCGCGCCGGCCGGTGCGACGAGTCCAAACGCGAGCAGGCCACCGCTCAGCAGCGCCCCGAGCGTCGAGATCCACCGTCTCATGGTCCCATGTATACGCGATGCGGCGAACCGCCCATCGCGGCTTCGGCTAGGGTGCCCAGCCGATGGCGATCGAGGTGCGAGAGGCGAGCGGGGCCGGCGATCTGCGGGCCTTCGTTGCACTGCCCTACCGGTTGCACGCCGGCACGCCATGGGTCCCTCCGGTCAAGCTCGAGCGCTACCAGTTCCTGCACCGGCGCCTGAACCCGTTCTTCAGCCACGGCGAGGCGGCGTACTTCGTGGCCCGCCGCGACGGACGGGTTGTGGGCCGGATCTCCGCCCATCTCGACACCGCCTTCAACGCGCACCACGGTTCCCGCTGGGGGATGTTCGGCTTCCTGGAGTTCGAGGATGACCCTGACGTGCTCGGGAAGCTGTTGGCCGCCGCCGAGGGCTGGCTGCGCGCGCGGGGCTGTGAGCGGATGGTCGGGCCGTGGAGCTTCTCGATCAACGACGAGGCCGGGATCCTGTTCGAGGGCTTTGAGCACGAGCCGCTGATCCGCGAGCCGTGGAACCCGCCCTACTACCTGGATCGGTGTCAGGACGTGGATCTGACCAAGGCGATGGACCTTTACGGCTGGAGGCTGGAGATCTCCGATCAGGAGAACATGAACCCGATCCTGCCGAAGATCGCGCAGCGCGCAGCGGACAAGTACGGGATCACCATTCGCCGCATGTCACGCCGCCACCTGCGCCGCGAGATGGAGGAGTTCGCGACCGTCTACAACGCCGCCTGGTCGGGGAACTGGGGCTTCGTTCCCTACTCCAAGGCCGACCTCGACGCCTACGCGATCGACATGCAGCTCGTGTTCGACCGCAACTGGTTCATGATCGCCGAGCAGGACGCAAAGACGATCGCGATGGCGATCACGATCCCCGACATTAATCAGGTCTACGCCAAGATGCAGGGCCGGCTGCTGCCGCTGGGTTGGTTTCACTACCTCAACCGCGCGCGGATCACCGATCGCGTCCGGATCGGATTCCTCGGCGTGCTGCCCGAGTATCAACACACGGGCGTGGCGGCCGCGCTCTACCTCGAGCACTTTCAGACCGCTGCCCGCCGTCCCCAGAAGCGCGGAGAGGCGAGCTTCATCCTCGAGACCAACACCGCGATGAACCGCGGCCTCGAGGCGATGGGGGGGAGGATCGTCAAGCGCTGGCGCGTCTACGAGCGCGTCCTGGAGTCCTGATCGCGTCCGCGCGGCTGCGATAATGGCAACCATGGGAGAGCAACTCGGCACGATCCTCACCGCCATGGTCACGCCGTTTGACGACCGCGGCCGGGTTGACGAGGCTGCCGCCGTCGCGCTCATGCACCGTCTCATCGCGCACGGCTCGGATGGCCTTGTCATCTGCGGCACGACGGGAGAGGCAGCGACCCTCGACGACGAGGAGCACCTGGGAATGATCGCGCTGGCCGTAGGCGAGATGAAGGGCCAGGCCACGATCATCGCCGGCGTCGGCTCCAACGACACACGCCACGCCGTCCGCCTGACCGAGCGCGCGACCGAGATCGGCCCCGACGCGCTGCTCTCGGTCAACCCGTATTACAACCGCCCCAGCCGCCGCGGGATCCTCGCCCATTACCGCGCGGTGACGCGGGCGACCGACCTGCCGATCCTGCTCTACAACATTCCCCAGCGCACCGGCGCGGACCTGCCCAATGAGCTGGTCGCCGAGCTCGGGCAACTGGACGGCATCGTCGGCGTCAAGCAGGCCAACCCCACCAACCTCGCGCCGATCGACGGCATGATGATCTACGCCGGCAACGACGACATGCTCGCCGACGTGCTCGATCTCGGCGAGCCGGGCGGGATCCTCACGGCCAGCCACTTCGTCGGTCCCGAGATGCGCCGGATGGTCGACGAGCCCGAGAATCGGCATCAGATCGACGCTCGGCTTCAGGACGTCTACCGCGACCTTGGGATCACCCCGTTGGCGTGCAGCATCAAGGCCGGTCTGGGCCTGATCGGCATGCCGGTCGGCGCGCCGCGGCTGCCTTACGTCGAACTTGATGCCTCTGAGCTGGTGATCGTCCGGGACATGCTCGAACGCCACGGCCTGCTCTCCGTGTCGTCGAGATAACAACACCAAGAGAGATCACCACGTGAGCAACGAGAAACTCCGCGTCCTGCCGCTCGGCGGCCTGGGCGAGATCGGCAAGAACATGACGGTCGTCGAGTACGGGGACCGGATTGTCGTCGTCGACACCGGCCTGCGCTTCCCGACCACGGACATGCTCGGGATCGACCTCGTGCTGCCTGACTTCGATTACCTGCGTAAGCGTGCCTCCGACATTGAGGCGATCGTCATCACTCACGGACACGAGGACCATCTCGGTGCCCTGCCCTGGTTCCTGCGCGAACTGGGCGACGAGTATCGGCCGCCAATCTATGGCGGCCCGCTGACGATGGCGATGGCCCGGTCCAAGCTCGACGAGCACAAGCTCAAGGACGTCCATCTCGAGGACCTTGCCCCCGGCGAGGACGTGGACCTCGGCCCGTTCGGACTCGAGCTGATCCACATGACCCACTCGATCCCCGACGCCTGTGCCGTGGCGTTGCGGACCGAGCTGGGTATTGTGCTGATCACGGGGGACTACAAGTTCGATCAGACCCCGGTCGACGGTCCGCCGGCCGACATGGCGCGGCTCGCCGAGCTCGGGTCAGAGGGGGTGCTGCTGCTGTGCGGCGACTCCACCAACGTCGATCGCCCCGGCTTCTCACCCTCCGAGCGCCAGGTGGGCCCGCATCTGGAGGAGGTCTTCGGCCGCGCCGAGGGCCGGATTATCGTGACCAGCTTCGCCTCCAACATCCACCGCGTGCAACAGGTCGTGGATGCCGCGGCGGCGCTCGGGCGCAAGGTTGCCCTGGTCGGGCGCTCGATGCGCAAGAACGTCAACATCGGTCGCACCCTCGGCCACATCGAGATTCCCGGGGGCCTGATGATTCCGCCCCATGAGATCGAGGACTTCCCCGACCATAAGGTCGTGGTCATCTCCACCGGATCCCAGGGCGAGCCGCTCTCGGCGCTGCGGCGCATGGCCTATAACGACCACCGACAGGTCACGCTGCGCAGGGGGGACACAGTGGTCTTCTCGGCCACACCGATTCCCGGCAACGAGCGAGCCGTCAACGAGACGGTGGACCGGCTCTACCACATCGGGTGCAGCGTGATCACCCCGCGGGAGGCGCCGATTCACGCCTCCGGGCACGGCTACGCCGAGGAGGTCAAGCTGATGCTCAACCTCGTGCGCCCGCGCTACGTGCTGCCGATGCACGGCGACCACAAGCGCATCCATCTGCACGCGGCGCTCGCCGACGCGGTCGGGATCGATCCCGAAGACGTGTTCAAGGGCGAGAACGGGCTGCCGCTGGAGATCGACGGCCGCGGTGCCCGGTTCGGAGAGCTGGTCCAGGCGGGGATGATCTTCGTGGACGGCGTCGACATCGGGGATCCGGCCGACGTCGCCCTGCGCGACCGGCGGATGCTGTCCGCTGACGGGATCTTCATCGTCGTGGCCACCGTCTCCGAGCAGACCGGCGAGTCGATGGTCGCCCCCGAGGTCATCTTCCGGGGAGTCCCGTTCGTCGAGCAGGCCGACGAGCTGATGGAGGAGCTCAGGATCGAGGTCGAGCGCTCGCTGGCTCACGCCGCCGACGAGGGGATCCGGGAGATCGATCTGCTGCAGCAGGAGTTGCACGACGATCTTGCGAAGTTCGTCTACGAGCGGTTGCGCCGGCGCCCGATGGTCCTGCCGGTCGTCGTCGAGGTCTGATCGACCGGCGTTGTCGCCGGCGTGGTGACGGCAACGCGCTCGCCGGGCAAACGGATCACGAAGCGCGTCCCCACGCCCGTCTCGGGCGATTCGAGTTCGACGGTGCCGCCGTGGGAGATCGCGACCGAGCGCACGATCGCCAGCCCCAGCCCCGAGCCCCGGCCGCCGTCGCGACCGCCCCGCACGAAGCGCTCGAACACGCGGGCCTGCAGTGCCGGCGCGATGCCGGGCCCATCATCGGCCACGGTGAGCACGGCCTCGCCATCCCGCACCCCGGTGCCGGCATGGATCCGGGTCCCGGGCGGGGTGTGGCGTACCGCATTTTCGAGCAGGTTGAGCACGAGCCGGTGCAGTTCGTCGCGCACCCCGGTGACTGGCGCGGGCCCGGGAGCGATCGACAGCTCGTGGCGCTCGGCCATCGGCCCGAGCTCGCCGGCGGCCTCGACGAGCACCTCGGCGAGATCGGTCGTGCGCCGGGGCTGAACCCGCCGCGCGTCGGCACGGGCCAGCAACAGCAGGTCCCCGACCAGGCGTCGCATTCGCCGGGTCGAGCGCAATGCCGCCTCGGCGGTCTCGGCCTGCTCGCCCTCGAGCTCCTCAGTGAGCAGTTCGAGATTGGCCAGCACGCTGGTCAGAGGCGTCCGGAGCTCATGTGATGCATCCGCCACGAATTCCCTCTGGCGGTCGAGCATGCCCTGGGTGTCCGAGCGGGCCGCGTCCAGGGCGCCGAGCATCCCCTCCAGGGTGCTGGCCAGCTCGGCGATCTCGTCGTTGGCCTCGGGATGGGGCACCTGGCGGCTGGCGTCGCGGGTACGGGCGATCTCGCCCGCAGCCTCGGTCAGCTCCACGATCGGCCGCATTGCGCGCGCGGACACGAACAGGCCGGCGATCAGGGCGAGGATCGTGCCCCCGAGCACGCCGAGCAACAGGAAGACCTGGACCCGAGCGATCGTGTGATCGAGATCGGAGAGGGGGAGCGCGTAGAGCAGGATCGCCTGACTCTTGGGCTTGATCGCGATCGTGCGCACCGCGACCCGGTAGCCGTTGGCGATGAACGTACCCGAGGTCCGCGCGGGTGCGGTGTTGAAGTACTCCGTCTTCAGCGGCGTGGCCTTGGAAAGCCGGATGTGGTTCTGGTTGCAGAGCTGGAGCCCGTCGGCGGGATCGAAGATCCGAATCTGCGCGTTCTCGTAGTTGGCGATGTCCCTCAGGTCGACGGTGGCCTTCTCGCACTGCAACCGGCCCTGCGTGTCGTAGGCCAGGCGGTGGTTGAGCTGCGTGCCGAGGCGCTCGAAGGCCTGCGACTGCTGGGTGGAGAACTGCGAGCGCACCTGGCCGCCGGTGAGGCTGCCGACGACGACCGCGAACCCGGCCAGGATCACGAGGGTCAGCGCCGCCGAACCGCCGGCCAGCCGCCAGCGGATCGGGACCGACCTATACCCGGAGTACGTAACCCGCGCCGCGGATCGTATGGAGGAGACGAGGCTCGCCACCGGCTTCCAGTTTCCGTCGTAGGTTGGAGACGAACACCTCAATCGTGTTCGTCATCGAGAAGGGGTCATACCCCCACACCTCGTCCAGCAGCCGTTGGCGCGAGACGACGATGCGCTCATTGCGCATCAGATATTCCAGCAGCTCGAATTCGCGCTGGGTGAGCTCGACGGTGCGGTCGCCGCGCTGCACCTCGTGGGTATCGGGATTCAAACGCAGATCGCCGACCGCCAGATGGGCCTGCCCGCGCGGGGGGCGGCGACGCAGCAGGGCGCGCAACCGCGCCAACAGCTCCTGGCGCTCAAACGGCTTGACCAGGTAGTCGTCGGCTCCGGCGTCCAGGCCCTCGACCCGCGCCTCCACCGCGTCACGGGCGGTGAGCACGAGGATCGGGACGTCATCGGACTGGCTGCGCAGCTCGCGGGCCACCTCCAAGCCGTCCATGCCCGGCAGCCCGAGATCGAGCACGACGAGATCCGGCAGGAAGCCGTGGGCCTGTTCGAGCGCCGCCGGGCCATCCTGCGCGATTCGCACCTCATAGCCCTCCATGCGCAGCGAGCGCATCAGCACCTGTGCGATGGCGTCATCGTCCTCGACGACGAGCACGCGGGGTGGGCGGTCGAAATCGGCCATGCCGCGCAGATGGTACGGCTCGGGCGGTCCTCGGCACGCATCCCCGCCGCCAGCCGATTGCCGCGCACTTTGCGGCTTCGGGGGGCCGTGCCCGAGGCAGGAGCCGGGCGGGATCTGTCGAAGCCCCGAGATCGGACCATGGCCGCCACCCGCCAGAAGCGCAAACCGGCGACGCGCAAGCCCGCGTCGCGCCCATCCGCTGCTCGCAAGGCGCCGCCCAAGCGCGCCCGGCGTTCGCTGCTGTCCAGCCGTCGCGGCCTGCCCGCGTTCAGCCCCGAGGCCCATCACATCGACATCCTCGCGTTGGCGCTGATCGCGATCGGGCTGTTCCTCGGCGGCGTCGCCTACGCGCACTGGACTGGCGGGACCCTGGGCGACGGCGCCGTGCGAGGAATGCGATTCGTGCTCGGTGATGTCGGTTACGCAGTTCCGGCCGGGCTCGTCGTCACGGGTGGACTGATCCTGGTCCGAGAGCTGCGCCCGCCGGCTCGGCCGATGCGCACCGGAGTGATCTGCCTGCTGGCGGCGATCACGCTCGCGCTGGCCGCCGGAACGCTCGGCCTGGGGCCCGGTCAGACCTCCGCGCGCGCCTTCTGGCACGCGACCGCCTTCGAGCGCCGAGGCGGGATCGTCGGGCAGGGAGAGCTGTGGGCGATCTCGCACTTGATGTCCACGCTGGGCGCCCACATCCTCGCGATCTTCCTACTCGTGGCGGGCGTCATCCTCGTCACCGGCGCGACCTTGGCCGGGGTCCTGCGCTTTACCGGCGCCGGTGTGGCCGAGACCGGCCGCGTCCTGCGCCGCTCGACCGATGACCTGCGCGCCTCGGTCCTCCGCCGGCCCGAGACGGCGGCGGCTTCGCGCACCCGTCCCGGCCGCGTGCCCGCCGGCGAGGATGCCTACGCGGCCGAGTCGCTGCTGGGACCCGAATCCGACACCAGCGAGTTGATCGTGCGGGCCACCCACGTCGAAGCGCCGGCGATCGCCGGCGAGCTTCCCGACCCCGATCTCGCCGCCGCCTCTGGCCCCGAGCCGTTCGCCCCCGGCCTGTTCGATCCCGATCCCGACGAGGACATTCCGCCCGAGCTGGACCCCGAGGGCGATGCCGTGGCCGCCGGGGGTGCGCCCGGCCCCGCGGTTGAGGTCTCCGAGGGGGATCTGACCCCTCAGGGCCGCTACCGCGCCTCGATCACCGACGATCCGGACTTCGTCTGGCGTATCCCGGGCACCCGCCTGCTCACCCGCTCGACCGCCGAGGCGGCCAAGCCCGACACGGCCGGTCAGGAGCAGATCGCCCGGACCCTGGTCGAAACGCTCGGGCACTTCGGGATCCTGGCATCAGTGATCGGGCGCGTCACCGGACCGCACATCACCCGCTACGAGATCCGGCTGGCCCCGGGTATCAAGGTGGCCAAGGTCGCCCAGCTCAAGGATGACCTCGCCTACGCGCTGGCCGCCACCGACATCCGCATCCTCGCGCCGATCCCGGGCAAGCAGGCGGTCGGGGTCGAGGTTCCCAACGCCCGCCGTCGGATCGTCCACCTCGGGGACGTCTTCCAGGATTCGCCCGAGGACTGGTCACCGCTGACCGTCTGGCTGGGTAAGGACATCGCCGGCCGCGCGATCGGCGCCGACCTGGCCAAGATGCCGCATCTGCTCGTCGCCGGTACCACCGGCGCTGGCAAGTCCGCGTGCGTCAACGCGATGCTGTCCAGCATCCTGCTGCGAGCCACTCCGCACGAGGTGCGCCTGGTGCTCGTGGACCCCAAGCAGGTCGAGCTCAACCACTACGAGTCAATCCCGCACCTGCTCACGCCGGTGATCACCAGCCCGCGGATGGCCGCCAACGCGTTGCAGAACCTCGTCAAGGAGATGGAGCAGCGCTACTCGATCATGTCGCTGGCCCGGACCCGCAGCCTGCCCGAGCTCAATCGCGCGCGGGCCAAGCGCGATGAACCCGCCCTGCCCTACATCCTGTGCGTGATCGACGAGCTGGCCGACCTGATGATGGTCGCACCGGCTGACGTGGAGGACTCGATCATCCGCCTGGCCCAGAAGGCCCGGGCGGTCGGCATCCATCTCGTCCTGGCCACGCAGTCACCACGCGTCGACGTGATCACCGGCATGATCAAGGCCAACGTGCCGTCGCGGATCGCCTTCGCGGTCTCCAGCCAGGTGGACTCCCGCGTGATCCTCGACACCGGTGGCGCCGAGGCGCTGCTCGGCCAGGGGGACATGCTCTTCTCACCCGTCGGCTCGTCACGGCTGCAGCGCATCCAGGGCGCCTACATCGGTGAGGAGGAGATCCTCGAGCTGACCGACTTCTGGCGGCGACAGGGCGAGCCGGAGTTTCACACCGAGCTGCTCGAGGAGGCCCCGGCGGAGGAGACGGCGACCGAGGACGAGGACGGCCTCAATCGCGACGAGGACCCGCTGCTCGAGGAGGCGATCGGGATGGTCGCCCAGATGGGGACCGCCTCGACCTCGATGCTCCAGCGGCGTCTGCGCCTGGGCTACACCCGCGCCGGACGCCTGATCGACATGCTCGAGCGCCGTGGGATCATCTCCGGCTACGAGGGATCAAAGCCCCGCCAGGTGCTCATCGGCGAGGCCGACGTGCCCCGGATCCTCGTCGCGCTCGCCGAGGCCGACGGCCGTGGCGCGGCGGCTGTTGCCCCCCCGCCGCCGCCGCTGCGCGAGCCCCACCCCACGCCGCCCCCGTCTCTGGACCAGCCGTAGTCGCGTGCTCGCGCCGGCGGGCGCGGGTTTGCAGGCCGGTTTGGGCAAGCGCGGCGACGATAGCCTTGTCTGGCGATGGCTGACATCGGCGCCCGGCTACGGGAGGCGCGAATGCGCGCCAAGATCGACATCAACGAGGTCGAAATGCGGACCAAGATCCGCGCCAAGTACCTGCGCGCGATCGAGAACGAGGAATGGGACCTGCTTCCGGGCGAGGTCTACGTCAAGAGCTTCCTGCGCACCTACGGCGACTACCTCGGGCTCGACACCCGTCAGCTGATTGACGACTTCCGCCAGCAGTACGAGCGGCCCTCCGACCACGAGATGAGACCGATCGCGCCCTCGGGTCGTGATCGCGATCGTGTGTCCCGCGGCCGCATGCTGCCGCCGTGGCTGATCATCGGCGCGGTCCTGATCGTCGTCGTCGCGGTCCTGTTCACGGTCGGCAAGCTGACCGGCGGCTCAACCCCGCCGACGGCCATCCATCCGGCCGCCACCACGCCGGCGCACCGCACCCATCGCCGCCATCGCGCCGGCACCCCGCGGACGGTTGGTCGGCGCACGGTGCGCCTGCAGCTTGTCGCCACCGGCCAGGTCTACGTCTGCCTGGTCAGCGGCACGCGGCGCAAGCTGATTCCCGGCCTGACCTACGCCGGCGGGCAGACCATCCCGGTCAAGACGGCGCCCAAGCTGCTGCTGACGCTGGGCAACAATGCCGTGACCATGAAGGTCAACGGCAAGACAATCCCTGTTCCCGCCGCGGCGGGGCCGATCGGCTACGAGCTGCTCCCCGGGTCGGTCAAGGTGCTGCCGGCCGCCAAGCAGCCCACGTGCGCATGAGCTCCGGGGGGCCGCTGCGGGCGGGCATTCTGATCACCGGTACCGAGGTCCTGACCGGAATCATCTTTGATCGCAACGGCCCGTGGCTGTCCGAGCGCCTGACCGAGGTCGGCGTCGACCCGGCGACGATCCAGATCGTCGGAGACCGCCCCGAGGACCTGCTGGCGGCGATGGTCTCGATGCGGGAGGCCGGACTGTCCCTGATCGTCACCAGCGGCGGTCTCGGGCCCACCGCCGACGACCTCACAGCCGAGGTCGTCGGCCGCTTCTGCGGGCGTAAGATGCGGCTCGACGCGGCGCTGGAGGCGCGCATTGCGAAGATCCTCGAGCCCCTGATGAAGCGCTGGCCGGGGGTCGATGCCGAGCTCGTCCGCGAGTCCAACCGCAAGCAGGCCGTCGTCCCCGATGGCGCCACAATCCTCGAGCCGGTCGGGACCGCGCCGGGGCTCGTGGTTGCCCCCGCCGACGGCTACGGACCGACGGTGGTGGTGCTGCCGGGGCCGCCGGGCGAGCTTCAGTCGATGTGGGCGACCGCGCGGGCCACCGAGGCGTTTGCGGCCGCGATCTCGGGCGCCACCGAGTACCGCCGTGAGATCGTGCGCCTGTTCGGGATCCCCGAGTCCGAGATCGCGGGCTCGCTGCGCGTGGCGACCGAGCAGGGTCTCGACCTCTCGCCGCTGGAGATCACCACCTGCCTGCGCCGCGGGGAGATCGAGATCGCCACCCGCTTTGAACCTCCCGCGCAGGGCGCCTATGACGCGTTCGCGGTCTTCATCGCCGAGCGTCACAGCGACACGCTGTTCTCCCTGGACGGCTCGACGATCGACGAGCAGCTCGCCGGCCTGCTCGCCGGGGAGACGATCGCCACCGCCGAGTCGTGCACTGCGGGCGGCCTGGCCTACCGGCTCACCGACCGCGCCGGATCCTCGGCCTACGTGCTCGGCGGAGCCGTCGTGTACTCAGATCGGGCCAAGGTCGACCTCGCAGGGGTCGACCCGGCGCTGATCACGCGCACCGGAGCGGTCTCGACTGAGGTCGCGCAGGCGCTCGCCACCGGCATCGCGGAGCGCTTCGGGGCCAGTCTCGGGGTTGGGATCACCGGGATCGCCGGGCCCGACGGCGGCACCGAGGACAAGCCGGTGGGCACGGTGTGGGTGTCGGTCGGCCACCGCGACGGGCGCCGGCTGACCCGTCGTACTCGGCTGCCGGGCTCGCGCCAGGACGTTCGCGACCGCTCGATCACGGTCACGATGCACATGCTGCGCCGGCTGCTGCTCGGCGAGAGCGACGCTGCACGTGACGGCGGCCGCCGTGCCGCCGACGGCGAGGGCGGCCGCCCCCCCGGGTCCTGAGCGGGCGCTGACCGGGGGACTGTCCGCGCTGGTGTTCACGATTGGCACCGTCTCGTCACCGTCGCGTGACCCGGCGCACTTGTTCGGTGACGGCCACCCGATCTACGGTGCGGTTCCGTCCGCACGCCGTCTTACCGTGACGAGTTCAACGCGCATCAGACAAGGAGCCTCAGCGAGCATGAGCGAGAACCAGAAAGGCGCAGTTGGCGCGTCTGACCCCAAGGCCGACGCCAAGCGTCAGGCGGCGCTGCAGGGTGCCCTGACTCAGATCGAGCGTCAATTCGGCAAGGGGACGGTCATGCGGATGGGTGATCCCGGCGCGCGCGTGAACTGCGATGCGATCCCCACCGGCGCGCTCTCACTCGACATCGCGCTCGGGATCGGCGGGGTGCCGCGCGGGCGGATCATCGAGATCTTCGGCCCGGAGTCCTCGGGCAAGACGACGCTCGTCTACCACATCATCGCCGAGACCCAGAAGCTCGGCGGGGTGTGCGCGTTCGTGGACGCCGAGCACGCGATGGACCCGCTCTACGCCCAGCGCATCGGGGTCGACATCGACGAGCTGCTCGTCTCCCAGCCCGACTACGGCGAGCAGGCCCTGGAGATCGTCGACATGCTGATCCGCTCGGGCGCGGTCGACCTTGTCGCCATCGACTCGGTCGCAGCGCTCACGCCCCGGGCCGAGCTCGAGGGCCAGATGGGTGACCAGTCGGTTGGCGCGCAGGCGCGAATGATGTCCCAGGCGATGCGCAAGCTGGCCGGCAACCTCAACCGGTCCCAGACGCTGTGCGTGTTCACCAACCAGATCCGCGAGAAGGTCGGGGTCATGTTCGGCTCGCCCGAGACCCAGCCGGGTGGCCGGGCGCTGAAGTTCTATGCCTCCCAGCGGCTGGACATTCGCCGGATCGAGACCCTGAAGGACGGAACCGAGGCCGTGGGCAACCGTGTCCGGGTCAAGGTGGTCAAGAACAAGGTCGCCGCTCCGTTCAAGCAGGCCGAATTCGACATCGAGTTCGGTCGCGGGATCTCGACCTCGGGCTGCTTGCTCGATTACGGGATCGAGCACAACATCGTGACCAAGTCGGGGTCGTTCTTCTCCTATGGGGATGAGCGGCTCGGCCAGGGCCGGGGCAATGCCAAGACGTTCCTTGACGAGCATCCCGAGATGTCGGCGGAGATCGAGGCCAAGGTCTACGCGGCGCTGGATATCAGCCGTGACCTCGTCAAGCCGATCGAGCACGACGAGGATGCTCCGCTGGCGGCGATCGGCGATGCCCAGGGACGCGCCGCTTAGTGCCCCCCCGCGCCGCCCGCTAGCGGACCCACGCAGCTCGAGTCTGAGGGATGGGCGAAGCGGCAGCCACCGCTGAGGAGCGCCTCCAGCGCGGGCTGGAGCTGAGCTTCGCCTACCTCAACCGCCGTGAACGCAGCGAGCAGGAGCTCCGGGCCCAGCTCGAGCGCAAAGGGGTGGCCGCCGAGACCGCCGAGGCCTGCCTGTCGGAGCTGACCGCCCAGGGCTACGTGGACGACGGCCGCTACGCGCTCATGTTCGTGCACGACAAACGTGAGCTCGAGGGCTGGGGCAGCGAACGGATCCGGCGCGGACTGGCCCAGCGCGGCATTGGTCGCGACCTGGTCGACGCCGCGCTGGCCGAGCACGAGACGCAGTGGGTCGGGGGGGAGAGCGAGCTCGACCGGGCACTCGCCGTGCTGGCGCGGCGCTTCCCGATCCCGCCGCGCGAGCGTCGCGAGCGCGACCGGGCGCTCGGAGCGCTGATCCGCAAGGGCTTTGAGTCCGAGTTGGCGCTGGATGCACTCACCGCGTATGCGCGCGGATCTTGACCGCGGGCCTCATCGCAGCGGGTCCTGACCGGTCCGGCGGTGGAGCCCTCGATCGTGATGCCAAGCGCGGTGGCCAGCGCGGCGGCGAGTCCAGGGCGTCGGGCCACGGCATCCGCACCCCGGCAGCGAATCGACGCCGAGCACGCCTTGTCCGTGACGATCCCCGGGTTGAGCAGGCGCTCAGCCGCGCGCCGGGCAAGTCAGGGCCCTGCAGGCGACCGGAGACGAAGCTGACCGCCTCCAGTCGCGCGTCCGTGAACGAGGCGTCGGACAGGCCGCACGCCGGCACTGTGACCTCGCCGAGAGCCAGTCCCGGCGCCGGACCGGCGGCGAGCGTGATCTCACTCAGCGCCAACTCCAAGACTTCGGTCCGGCGGACAGATGGCGCGGCTCTCCCGACCCGGTCACGGCGCCGCATACGCGACGGATTGCGCCGGATTGGCGCCGGTACTACGATGCAGGCAGCGAACGAACGGTCCTGCGGACCGCAAAACACCAGCAAATTTCCAGATAAAGACCCACGAGAACCACTGTGTCCCCGGCATACTGCGACGGACCACGACAACCGCCTCGATTGGCGTTCTAAGCACACCACGTCAACCGGCATCCCGCCGCTGACCCATTATCTGGAGTGGACTCCGTTCGGCGCTCGGACGGACCGCTCGGTCGCTCCCCATACGTACGCGAGAGCCGAGACTGGTCGGTGAACCGGTCCCGCCGAGAGGAACGACCATGCAAATTATCGCTGCCGCAGCGCTCATCGCGGTCGGAATCGTGGTCGCCGCCGTTCTCTATGGCCGCTCGCGCGGCGGTTCGGCCCCCGCCAGCAGCGTCGAGCGCGAGGCCGCGAGCGCGCTGCAGACGACGTTGAGCGAGCGCGCCACCGGCCTGGACCGCCGGGAGGATGGGCTGGCCAGCCGCGAGCAGACGCTGGGGCAGAGCGAGACCGAGCTCGAGCATGGTCGCGGGACGCTGGCCGAGAGCCGGGGACAGGTACAGCAGCGGTTAGAGGAGCTGGCCGGCATGTCCGCCGCGCGCGCCAAGCAGCTGCTCCTGCAAGAGGTCGAGGAGCAGGCCAAGCACGATGCGGCCCGGCGGATTCGCCAAATCGAAGAGGAGACCAAGCGCGAGGCCGACCGCCGGGTGCGCAACATCCTGTCGGTCTGTATGCAGCGCCTGGCCGCTGCGCACGCCGCCGAGACGACGGTCTCGGTCGTGCATCTCGCCTCCGACGATCTCAAGGGTCGGATCATCGGCCGAGAGGGACGCAACATCCGCGCGCTGGAGAACTTGACCGGGGTCGACTTCATCATCGACGACACCCCGGGGGCCGTCGTGCTCTCCGGCTTTGACGGCGTCCGCCGCGAGGTGGCGCGCCTGACCCTCGAGAAGCTGCTGCAGGACGGCCGTATCCATCCCGCGCGCATCGAGGAGACCTACTACCAGACCAAATCAGAGATGGACAGTCACATCATGGAGCTCGGTGAGCAGGGGGTATTCGACGCCGGGATTCAGGGTGTCGCACCCGAACTGGTCAAACTGCTCGGCCGACTTCGGTTCCGCACCAGCTACGGCCAGAACGTGCTCGCGCACTCGATCGAGGTCGCCCAGCTGGCGGCGATGATGGCCCAGGAGCTCGGAGCGAGTGACAAGACCGCCCGGCGCGCCGCGCTGCTGCACGACATCGGCAAGGCCGTCACGCACGAGATCGAAGGACCCCATGCGCTGGTCGGTGGCGATCTCGCCCGCAAGTACGGTGAGTCCGCGGCCGTCGCGCACGCGATGGAGGCCCATCACAACGAGGTCGAGCCCCAGACGATCGAGGCCGTGATCGTCCAGGCGGCCGATGCGCTGTCGGGCGCTCGCCCGGGCGCGCGCGGCGAGTCGCTGGAGCAGTACGTCAAGCGGCTGCGCGACCTCGAGCAGATCGCCACCCGTCATGAGGGCGTGGACAAGGTGTACGCGATGCAGGCCGGGCGCGAGATCCGCGTGATGGTTGCGCCGGGCGACATCGATGATGACGCGGCGACCCTCCTGTCGTTCCACATTGCCCGCGAGATCGAGAAGGAGCTCGAATATCCCGGCCAGATCAAGGTCACGGTCATCCGCGAGTCACGGGCCGTGGAGTACGCGCGCTGATGGCCGGCCGGATCCTCGTCATCGAGGACGAGCCGGGGATCGTGGATTTTCTCGAGCGCGGGCTGCGCTCCTACGGGTTCGTGGTCGAGTCGGCGGCCGACGGCGTGCAGGGATCGGCGCGGGCGCTGGGCGAGCCGTTCGATCTCGTGGTGCTGGACATGCTGCTCCCGCTGCGCAGCGGCCTCGAGGTGCTCGCGGACATCCGCGCCTCACACCCCGCGCTGCCGGTCGTGATCCTGACCGCGCTCAGTGAGGTTGAGGACCGAGTCAGCGGTCTGGACGCCGGCGCCATCGATTACCTGACCAAGCCGTTCTCCCTATCCGAGCTTGCCGCCCGGATCCGCGCCCAGCTGCGCCTCGTGGCCCAGACGCCGACCACGACGCTGGCCGGGGGCGACGTCGAGGTCGACCTGATCACCCGCGAGGTCAGCCGCGCTGGCGCGCCGGTGCGTCTGTCGACGACTGAGTTCGAGCTGCTGTCCTACCTGCTGCGCAATACCGGCCGCGTCCTCTCGCGTGAGCAGATCCTGCGAGCGGTCTGGGGCTACGAGTACGACCCGGGCACCAACGTCGTCGACGTGTACGTCGGGTACCTGCGCCGCAAGCTGCGCCAGCCGGGGGAGCGTGACCCGATCATCACGGTGCGCTCAGTCGGCTACCGGTTCGATGCACCGGCCTGAGCTTCGGCGCGCCCGTGGTCTGCGCTGGCAGCTGACCGGGCTGGTCACGGCGGTGATGCTGGTCGCGATGCTCGTCATCTTCGTGGTCGTCTACATCGGAACCGGGTCGGAGATTCGCCGGCAGATCGATCGCGACGTGGCCGGGGACACCGGTCAGCTGGCCCAGGCCCTGTCGGGCCCCGGCTCAGACCCGGGTGGGGTGCTGGCCGCGGCTCGCGCCTACCTCCGGGCCCAGCCCTACGGTCCGACGTCGGCGCTGCTGTTCGTCACCGTACCCGGCGCCGGCGCGGCCTTCAATCATCCGGAGATCGCCGGTCGCCAGCACCCGGAGACCGGCGAGACCGTTGGCGACGAGGAGGCCGAGCGGCAGCTGTCCCGCGGCCTGGTGATCCCGCGCCTGGGCTACACCGAGCAGCGCGTGCCGGACGTCGGTCCTACCCGGATCCTGCAACGACGGGTGCGGCTGGGGGCGCTGGACGTCGTCGTCGGTGCCGGAGAGCCGCTCGCGGTCGTCGAGCGCGCCCAGCACGGGGTGGGGCAGACATTTCTGCTCGCCGCGCTGATCACGCTCGTGCCCGCGCTGCTGGTGGCCTACCTGGCCGGCGCCCGACTGTCGGCCCCGCTGCGCCGGATGGCGTCGGTGGCCACGCGCGTGGACGCCGGCGAGCTCGAGCCGCGGATGGACGTCGCCCGGGGCGGCGGAGAGGTCTCGGTGCTGGCCGAGGCGTTCAACAACATGCTCGACCGGCTCACCGGCGAGCTCAAGGGCCAACGGGAGTTCATCGCCGACGCCTCGCACGAGCTGCGCACGCCGATCACCGTTATCCGCGGCCAGATCGAGGTGCTCGCGGCCGAGGAAGAGCCGACCGCTGACGACGTGCGGCGCGCAGCCGGTCACGTCCAGCATGAGATCACCCGGATCAGCCGACTCGTGGACGATCTCCTGCTCCTCGCCCAGGCCGAGCACCGCGGCTTCCTGCGCCCGGAGCCCGTCGAGCTCGAGACCTTCGTCGAGCAGCTCTGGGATGGGATCAGCTTGACCGCGCCGCGCCGCTTCGAGCTCGGCCCGGTACCCGCGGGGACGCTGACCGCAGACCCGGACCGGCTCGCTCAGGCACTGCGCAACCTGGCCGGCAACGCGATTCGTCATACCGCCGAGGAAGAGGGCCTAGTGCGTTTGGAGGTCGACCAGCTCGCCCCCGGAACGCTGCGCTTCACGGTGCTCGATGACGGGCCCGGGATCCCGCTCTCAGAACGCGACCGGGTGTTCGAGCGCTTCCATCGCACCGACCCGGCTCGCAGCCGCGCCGCGGGCGGCGCCGGACTCGGACTGGCGATTGTGCGGGCGATCGCCGACGCCCACCACGGTGAGGTGCGTGCCGCCGCGCCAGGCCCGCACGGCGGCGCCCGCCTGGAGCTCTCGCTGCCGGGCTTTACCGCCGCGCTCAGTTCCGCGCCGCGCCCGATCCGGGCGCCGGTCGTCTGAGCCCGAGATGAAGCACTACCAGGTCACCACGTGCTAGCGCAACTCCACATAGGGAAAGGAGTGCCGCTCCCGGCCCAGAGCCGAAGCCACGGCGTGGTGCCCGCCTTGGCGACAAACGAGTTGCGCACCGCCCGGATGGGGCGGAGCCCGCTTGGATCGCCTTGGCCGGGACCGCCGGGGCCTAAGCGGCCTCCATCGCCTTGCCAACGCCAGCGCGCATGTCGTCGGCGTTCATCACCGGCGCGAACGTGATCTGCGCGTCGAACGCCATGTAAAACGGCTCTGCCGCCGGCGGAATCTCGCTGGAGTCCGTCATGTCGAAGACGATCAGGGCGGTGCGCATTCCGTCCTCTGAGGTGAAGTACGCAGCCTCCGCATTGAGGGAAGCGAGCGCCTTTCCGATGATTTCCGGCAGGCTTCCGTTCTTGATCGCCTCGTTTCCCGCTGCGGTCGGGATCTTGACCTTCATCAGTGTCCTCATCGTCGGCCTCCGTGGTTGGTCTGGGTTTCGGACTGCGCCGACGCGTCAGCTGCGGTGAGGTCGCCCCGACGCGAGCGCGCTCCGCTCGTGCAGATCCGCACGAGTCCGTGCGGCGATCCTATGCGGACGCCAGCGCTCAGGTCAACCCGGCTGCCCTGACCGTAAGTCTCGGCCGAGTAATCCATTTAGACCTGCTTCCACGAAACAGCAGCCGTGTAGAGCCCTCCGACTGCGGGCGCGGTCGCATCCCCCTGGATCGAGAAGCGGAAGCCCGCTGGTCCCCTCGAAATGGCGCTCTCGAAAGCCGCGCCGCACACCTCCTAGCTACGCTTGGGCCACGGTGAGGACCTACCACGTGACCACCTTTGGCTGTCAGATGAACGCGCACGACTCCGAGCGGATCTGCGGGATGCTCGAGACGCTCGGCTACACCGAGGCGCCAGACCCAGCCGGGGCCGACCTGATCCTCTTTAACACCTGCTCGATCCGCGAAGCCGCCGACACCCGTCTCGCCGCCCACCTCGGGCACGCCAAGCGGCTCAAGCGCGAGGATCCCAACCGGATCGTCGGCGTCGGCGGCTGTTGGGCGCAGTCGGTCAAGGACGAGGTCTTTGCGCTGTTCCCGTTCGTGGATGTCGCCTTCGGTCCCGGCCAGGTCCACAAGCTGGCCGAGTTTCTGACCAGCGACTCGATCACGGCCCAGGGGTTCTTCGAGTTCGAGGGGTTCACCGGGCATCTGCCGGGCAAGCGCGTGCGCGACTTCCAGGGCTGGGTCCAGATCTCGGTCGGGTGCAACTCGGTCTGCTCCTACTGCATCGTCCCCACGACCCGGGGGCGAGAGGTCAGCCGTCCCCCCGACGAGCTCGTGGCCGAGGTCCAGCGCCTCGCCGCCGATGGTGTGAGCGAGGTCACCCTGCTGGGCCAGAACGTCAACTCCTACGGGCGCGACCTGCCCCGCGATCAGCGCCACACGTTCGCGCAGCTGCTGGCGCGGGTCGATGCCGTGCCCGGGATCGACCGGATCCGCTACACCAGCCCGCACCCCAAGGACATGCGCGAGGACGTGATCCGGGCCCACGCCGAACTGCCCGCGCTGTGTGAGCACATCCATCTGCCGCTGCAGTCGGGGTCCAGCCCGATCCTCAAGCGCATGCGCCGCACCTACACACGCGAGCGCTACCTGGATCGCGTTGACCTGATCCGCGAGCACCTGCCCGATTGCGCGTTGACGACTGACATCATCGTCGGGTTCCCGGGGGAAACGGACGCTGACTTCGCCCAGACGCTCGAGGTCGCCGAGGCGGTCGGCTACGACGGGGCCTTCACGTTCATCTACTCGCCGCGGCGCGGCACCAAAGCCGCCGAGATGCCCGGACAGCTGCCGCACGAGGTCAAGGTGGAGCGTCTCGAACGTCTCGTCGAGGTCATCCAGCGCCGCGCCCGCGAGCGTGCCCAGCGCTTCGTCGGGCGCACGCTCGACGTGCTGGTCGAGGGGCCCTCGCGGACCGACCCGAGCCGCCTGCGCGGCCGCTCGCGCCACAACAAGGTCGTCCACTTCGCCGGCCGCGGCGCCCCGGGCGAGACCGTCGCTGTGCAGATCGACGGCGCCACCAGCCAGACCCTGAGCGGCGAGGCTGTGCTGCTCGCGCTCGCCGCGCGCTGACGAGGCGGTCACCGGCGTAGGCTCGAGCTGAGCCGTCCGCAGGGTATGCGAACATACGTTCGATGCGGTGGACAAACTGAGCCTGGACGCCGAGGAGCGAGCACGCATGCCCGGATACCGGGATGAGGCGGTGTTGCGTCATTTCGACGCTCCGGAGGCCCTCTCGACGCGTTTCTACGAGGTTCGCGCCAAATCGATCCTCAACCGGGTCCCAGAGGCGTCGGAGATGCCGTTCCGGTGGACAATCAACCCGTACAGAGGCTGCACACACGCGTGCTCGTATTGCATGTCCGGCGATACCCAGATCCTGATGGCGGACGGTCGCACCACAGCGATGCGTGAGATCCGGGTCGGGGACCTCGTCTACGGCACGACGCGTGCAGACACGCACCGCAAGTTCGCCATTACGACTGTCCTTGACAAATGGTCGAGCCTCGAAATGGCTCACGACGTGAGACTCGAGGACGAAACCCGGCTGATCGCGAGTGGTCGCCATCGATTTCTCACGAGTCGTGGGTGGAGCCACGCTAGCGGTGCCGGAGGCGGAGAGCCTCAGCGTCCCCATCTTGATCTCAAAAGCAGGCTCCTTGGCCTCGGGGGCCTCGTTGATCCTCCTAGCTTGGACTCTGATTACCGGCAGGGCTACCTGTGCGGTGTGGTCCGGGAGACGGTTGCCTGCTTCGGTACCGGCGAACCCGCCACGACGGCAGGACATACATCGCGCACGGCTTCTGCCTGGCTCTGACGGACGGCGAGGCGCTGGATCGCGCTAGATCATTTCTGGAAACGTTCTCGGTTAGCACCAACGTCGGAATACAGCGAGCCGCCGTCGGCAACCGTCGGGCAGTATCAGCGATCCGCTCCGGGGCTCGCGCCAGCTACGAGCGAATCGAGGCACTGATCGCGTGGCCGGCCTCACCGGCGCTCTCGTGGCAGAAGGGATTTCTCGCCGGGGTGTTCGATGCGGAAGGTTCCTGGGGCAGGTCCCGGCACTTGAGCGTCTCCAACGGCAACAGCCAGATACTGGAGTGGGTGCAGGCCTCCCTCGACCGCCTCGGGTTCGATCACTCGCTTGCCGATCAGCGTGAGTCGAGCCCCAACGGTGTCGCCCATGTACGAGTGTTGGGCGGACTCAACGAGCACATGCGGTTTCTCTCAACGGTCGATCCCGCGATTGCACGCAAACGGTCGATCGTGGATCGGCGTCTCTGGAGTCCGGCTGGACGCAGGGTGGCCTCGATCCGGTCACTCGGCGTGCTAATGCGCATGTATGACATCACCACCGGCACCGGGGACTTCATCGCCAACGGGGTGGTGAGCCACAACTGCTTCGCCCGCCCCACCCACACCTACCTGGACTTCAACGCCGGCCGCGACTTCGAGCGCGAGATCGTCGTCAAGGTCAACGCGCCCGAGCGGCTGCGGGCCGAGCTGGCCCGGCCGTCGTGGAAGGGGGAACACATCGCGCTGGCCACCAACACCGATCCCTACCAGTGGGTCGAGGGGCGCTACCGGCCGATGCGCGGAATCTGGGAGGCGATGATCGAGGCCCGCAATCCCGGCTCGGTGCTGACCAAATCCCCACTGCTGCTGCGCGACCTGGACCTGATGCTGCGCCTCGCGCAGCGGGCGGACTTCAGCGCCGCGCTGTCGGTGCCCACCCTGGACGAGAAGGCGTGGCGGGCGACCGAACCCCACACTCCCCATCCGCGGGCCCGGCTGGAGGCCGTCGCCGAGCTCGTTCGGGCCGGGATCCCAACCGGAATCCTGATCGCCCCGCTGATGCCGGGTATCAACGACGCGCCCGATCAGATCGAACCGATCCTCGCGCTCGCGGCCGAGGCCGGCGCGTCATACGTGACCGGGATCGCGCTGCATCTGCGGCGCGACGTTCGTCGGCTGTTCTTCGAGTGGCTGGCCGAGCATCGTCCTGACCTGGTCAGTCGCTACCGTGAGCTGTATCGAAACGGAGCCTATGCGCCCGTTCGGGAGCGTCGGCGCCTCGCGCGCCTGGTCCAGGGTCCACAGCTCAGTCCCTGGCAGCGTGGCGGTCGTGCCTCGATGGCCGCCCCCGAGCCCGTCATGCCCGAGCCCAACAACCGGCAGGAGCCTCTGTTCGAAGCGGGTTAGGGGATGAAACGCCAAGTGCCAGTCGCTGGTAGGAGACACAGACCAATCGTCGCAGGAGTGAGACGCACCGAATGCCGAAACGATTCCGATTTAGACCCCAGAAGCGCGACCTCTACCTCGAGCGGATGTTCGAGACCCGCAGCGACGCGTGGGAGCGCGCCGGGCTGGAGGTCGCGGCCCCGGACGAGAAGAGCGCCATGCGCGCCCGTCAGCAGGCGTTCGTCCTCGTCCCGCTGCTGTTCGCCGTGCTGATCGCCTACCACGAGCGCCACCGCATTCTCGGCGAGTCTCTGGGGCGTCGTGGGCACTACGCGACAAAGGTGTGGGACACGCCCGTCCAGATCATCGCCGTCGTCGCGCTGGTCGCGATCGGCTGGACGCTCGCCGCGGCGGTCGGCAAGGCGGCCGGGCCCGCCTTCATGCGCCGAATGGACCCCGCCACCGCGGGGACGGTGGGCTTCCTGATCCGCCTGGTGACGATCGCCATCACCCTGCTGGTGGCGCTCAGCGTCGCGGGGCTGAACCCGCAGACCCTGGCCGTCGGCGGCGCCTTCACCGCCGTCATCCTCGGTCTTGCCGCCCAGCAGACACTCGGCAACGTGATCGCCGGCATGGTCCTGCTCAGCGCACGCCCGTTTCGGGTCGGCGAGCGCATCCGGCTGCAGGCCGGCGCCGTCGGCGGATCGGTCGAGGGCATCGTCAGCGCCCTGGGCCTGCTCTACACGACCTTGACCCGCGGCTACGACAAGGTGATGATCCCCAATAACGTGGTCCTCGCCGCCGTGGTCGTGCCGCTCAAGGAGCCCGACGCCGTCGACGTCAAGGTTACGCTCACCTCCGGGGTGCGTCCCAGCCAGGTGCAGGCGATCCTCGACAACGAGATTTCGATTCCGACGCTGCACCGACCCTCGGTGCTGCTCGAGGAGCTCGAGGGATCAGAGCTCGTGGTCCGCATCCAGGCCACCCCGGAGCTGGCTGCGGACGGGGCCAAGCTCGCGGACGAGATCATCGCCGCGCTGGCCAGCGTGACCGGCGAGCACGCGACCCAGAACGGCTGACCGGCCGCCTCAGGGCTCAGCGGTGGCCGCGCTGGTGTTCGGCCATCTGCGCGGCGACCTCGTGGGACCCCAGCCGGCGCATCACCACGGCCACGGCGGCCGGGGCCAGACCGCCCGCCGCCGCCCCGAGGCGTAGCCCCATCGGGGCCACGTCAAGCTCAGCTCGATCCTCGTCGATGACCCGCAGCACGGCCGCGGCGACCTGCCCGGACGTCCGCGTCCCGACCCCCCGGCGCAGCCGCACACCCGTGTCGGCGAACATCCCCGCGTCGCGGATGAAGCCCGGGAAGATCGTCGAGACGCCAATGCCGTGCTCGGCGAGATCGGCTCGCGCGCCGAGCGCGAAGCCGCGCAGCCCGAACTTCGTGGCCGAGTACAGCGAGGACGCCGGGGACGCGGTTTTGCCCGACAGCGAGGAGATGAAGACCATGTGTCCGGCCCCGCGGGCGATCATGGCCGGTGCCAGGGCATGGGCGAGCGCGATCGGCGCCCGGAGGTTGACCTCGAGCATGCGATCGATCTGCTCCTGGGTGAGCTCGGTCAATTCGCCGCTGGCCGGCAGCGCGGCGTTGGCGATCAGCACGTCGGCGCGCGCGGCCTCCTGCGCGAGCGCCGATACCGCGTCCCGGGAGGCGAGATCACACTCCAGCGCGCGTCCCGCGAGCTCGCTGGCCAGGTCCTGGAGCACGTCGGCGCGGCGCCCGGTCAGCGTCAGCTGTGCACCGCGGCTGGCCAGGGCCCGTGCGATCGCGTGCCCGAGGCCCCCGGTGGCGCCGGTGAGCAGGACCGAAGCCCCGGAGAGCTGAACGCGCGCCGACGCCATCAGGAGGAAAGGACTGCCACGCTGCCGCCCAAGCCGGTCATGGCTGCACGATACTCACCGCCGATGCCCCCCTTCGCCGTGATCGCCCTGTTCGGCCCCACCGGCGTCGGCAAGACCGACGTCGCACTGGCCCTCGCCGAACGCCTGCGCGACGCGGGCGAGGATCCCGTGGCCGTGTCCGCCGACGCGCTGCAGGTGTACGTCGGGCTGGAGATCCTCACCGGCGCCGCCAGCGCCGCACAGCGCGCCCGGCTCGAGCACCGCCTGATCTCCTGTGTGCCCGTCAGCGCGACGTTCAGCGCCGGCCAGTACGCCGAACTCGCCCACGCCGAGATCGACGCGCTGCTCGCCGGCGGGCGGCGTCCGGTTGTCGTCGGCGGCACCGGGCTGTACCTGCGTGCCGCGCTCACCGAACTCAGCTTGAGACCGGCGCCCCCCGAGGGCGTGCGCGAGCGGTGGCTGGCCGAGCTCGCGCAGCGAGGCCCGGAGGCCCTGCACGCGATCCTCACCCGGCGTGCCCCCTGGGCAGCTGCGCAGATCGCCCCCGGTGACCGCCAGCGCGTTGTGCGTGCGCTCGAGCTGCACGACGCCGGCGAGCTGGAGCCGGGCCCCGAGCACTCAGAGCTGTGGAGCGACGACGTCCGTCACCCGACGCTGCTCGCCGGGCTGACGATGGATCGCGAGCGCCTCTATGCCCGAATCGACGCCCGGGTTGACGGCATGCTGGCGGCCGGCGCCCAGGAGCAGGTTCGTCAGGCTGCCGCCGCCGGTGCGTCAGGCACCGCACGCAAGGCGCTCGGCTTCGAGGAGCTGCTGGCCGGCGATGTCGAGGCGACCAAGCGCCGGACGCGCAATTACGCCCGCCGCCAGCTGACCTGGATGCGCAAGCTGCCCGGGGTGATGGTGCTTGACGCCACCGAGCGCGGTCCCGACGATCTGGCAGCCGAGATCGCCACGGCCTGGCAGGTCGGCTCGGCGTAGGTCGGCTCGGGGCGGTCACCTAGAACACGGGGACGAACGGGTACATGAGCACGAGCGCGGCGATCACCGAGAGAACCCAGGCCGCGGCCAGCCCGGTCACCCAGGTGCGTTCGACGCGGGCGGCCAGCGTCAGCACGTAGCTCAGCGCCACGTACACGCCGGGCATCACGATCACCATGTAGTAGAGGTAGCTCGTGCGCTGGTCAATCAGTGACAGCAGCGCGAACGGAACCCAGGTGCCGATGAACCAGGCGGGGCCGACGATCGCCAGCTGACGATCTCCGGCGGCCACCGGGCCGCCGTCGCGGCGCCGGGCGCGCAGCCACCGGTACAGGCAGAACCCCAGCGTCGGGATCGTCAGCGCGATCATTGGCGGGCTGACCACACCCAGGAACTTGGACACCGGGGTGATCGCGTTCAGGCCCGCGCCGGGCAGCGACGGGTCGATGCGCAGGTAGACGATCGGCTTGAGGTCCAGCAGCCAGGCCCACGGATAGGAGGCGATCCCCTGCGGGCCGTTGGGGCTGACCTGCTGGGCGGCGTAGGCGATCATGTGAGCGACGTGATCAAACGGACCTCCGGTGATCAGGTGACCGGCCGCATCGTCATAGGGCGTCGCGATCAGGCCCATGATCCCCAGTAGGCCGAGGAACACCCCCGTGGCGGTGAAGCCGGTGATCAGCAGGCGCCGCAGAGCCGGTCTGGGTCGCCAGTCCGCGGGCGCGTCGGCGTCGCGCGCACACGCGATGATCCGCCCGAACTCGATCAGGACGAGCACCGCCAGCGCGTAGGGGGCGACGAGCTTGAACGCGGCGGCGACCGCGAGCGCGAGCCCGGCGCGCAACAACCGGCCCCGCAGGTACAGGGCCAGACCCCAGATCATCATCCCCACCGTGTAGATGTCCAGCGTCCCGATCCGCCCGTGAATGAGCAGCAGGTTGTCGCTCGCCATCAGCGCGCTCGCGCCGAGCGCCGCCCAGCGCCCACCCCCGGCTGCGCGGACGAGGGCGAACATCCCCAGGATCGCGATCAAGCCGAAGATCAGGCTTCCGATCCTCCACGCGAACGGCCCATCTCCGAAGAGCTCGATCGCTGCGGCCATGATCAGCTTGGCCAGCTGTGGATGCTCGGCGTTGGGATCGTTGCCCAGCGGGGACAGGGCGTAGTGCGAGCCCGCCGGAGGATGGATCCCGGCGATCACGCGGGCCGCGTTGACGTAGTAGGCCTCGTCGAAGATCAGCGTGTGCTGCCCGGCCTGGGTGCACGGGTTCTGGCAGGGCTCGTCGAGCAGGGCGCTGCGGGCGCCCAACGACAGCACCGAGACGACCGCGAGCAGCACGAGCGGCAGGCGGGCACGATGGCGCAGGGAGCGGATCATGGCCGGGGCGACGGTACACATAGACTGGTCCCAGCGTGGACTTCGAGAAGTGGCAGGCCCTGGGCAACGATTATCTGATCCTCGAGCGCGCGGCGCTTGACTTTGCGCTGACTCCGGCGCGGGTCCGTGCGCTGTGCGCCGGGCACACCGGGGTGTTCGCCGACGGCGTCCTGCTGCTCTCGCCGCCCGATGCGCCGGGGTTTGTGGCCCGCCTTCAAATCTTCAACCCCGACGGCTCCGAGGCCGAGCTGTCGGGCAACGGCGCGCGCGAGGCGGTGCTCTACCTGCGACGCCGCGGCTGGACCGATCAGGACCGCTTCCGCATCCAGACCGCGGCCGGCGACATCCATCCGGAGATCACCTCGGGGACCACCTGCCGGCTGGCCATCGGCCGGGTGCGCCTGCAGAGCCCCGACTACCCGGCCGGGGGTCCTGACGGCGCCGGCCAGCTGACCGCGGCCGGCCGCTCGTGGAGCTTTCAGCATGTGCAGGTCGGCAATCCGCAGTGCACGATCCGCGTCGCCGACGAGGCGCAGCTGGCCGCCCTGGACCTGGGGGCGATCGGGCCGGGCATCGAGCACCACGAGCAGTTTCCCCAGCGCACCAACGTCTCCTGGTTCGTTCCGTTGGCGCCTGACCGCGTCCGCGCCCGGATCTTCGAGCGCGGCGTGGGAGAGACCGCGGCTAGCGGGACCGGGGCCTGCGGCGCCGCCGTCGCGCACGTCCTGGGTGGTGGCGACTCGCCCGTCACCGTCGTCCTGGACGGCGGGCAGCTCGAGGTCACGGTCGAGGAGGATCTTCACGTTACCCTGACCGGCTGGGCGGTTCCGGTCTTCCGCGGAACGCTCAGCGATGAGTTCGTCAAGGAGCTAGATGAGACCGAGTAAACGCCTGGCGCAGATCCCGCCCTACCTGTTCGCCGAGCTCGAGCGCAAGGTCAGCGCCAAACGCGCGGCCGGGGTGGACGTGATCAGCCTGGGCATCGGCGACCCCGACACGCCGACCTACGCTCCGATCGTCGCCGCCGCTCAGCAGGCGGTCGCCGACCCCAGCACCCACACCTACCCGTCCAACCGAGGCCTGGCGGCCTTCCGCGAGGCGGTCGCCGCCTTCTATGAGCGCCGTTTCGGGGTCACCCTGGACCCCGACAGCGAGGTGATGCCGGCGATCGGCGCGAAGGAGTGCATTTTCAACCTCAACCTCGCCTTTCTCGATCCCGGCGATGTCGCGCTGGCCTCCGACCCCGGGTATCCGGTGTACACGGGCGGCCCCCTACTGGCCGGGGGGGAGCCCTACCTGATGGGCCTGGATCCCGAGCGGGGATTCGCTCCGGACTTTGCCGTGATCCCCGCACAGACCCTGCAGCGCGCGCGACTGATGTTCATCAACTACCCCAACAACCCGACGGGGGCGATCCTCCCCGACGGGGTGTTCGAGTCCGCGATCGACCTCGCCCGCGCCCACGACGTGCTTGTCGTCCATGACAACGCCTACAGCGAGACGACGTTTGACGGCTACGTCGCCCCGTCGTTTCTGGCCACCCCGGGCGCCAAGCAGGTCGGCGTCGAGGTGTTCTCGCTCTCCAAGGGCTACAACATGACCGGCTGGCGGTGTGCGGCGATCGTCGGCAACGCCGAGGCGATCGCGCAGTACTGGCGGCTGAAGTCCAACATCGATTCGGGCCTGTTCGACGCCGTCCAGCTCGCGGGGGTGGCCGCCTTGGCACCGGCGGTTGACGCCGAGGTCAGAGCGATGAACGCGGTCTACCAACGCCGGCGCGACCTCGTCTGCGAGGCTCTGGCCGCGGCCGGCGTGTCGGTCACGCCGCCCCGGGGGACGATCTACGTGTGGGCGCCGGTGCCCGATGGCTTTGCCGACGCGGCGACCTACTGCGAGCACGTCCTCGAGCAGGCCGCCGTCGCCATCTCCCCGGGCGGCGCCTACGGGCCGCACGGCGAGGGGTTCTTCCGGATCTCGCTGACCACGCCCGACGAGCGGTTGCTGGAGGCCGTGCAGCGCCTCTCGCGGCTATAGCGCGGCTTCCCGCCTGGCCGGGCCGCGGCTACCATTGCCGGAGTGCCGGACACGCCGACCCCGCCGCGGCCGCACCCGTCGCGCAACGGCCACCAGCAGCGGCCCAAGGGCCGTGCCCGTCAGCGCGCCTTGATGATCGCCGCGGCGCCCGCCGGCGAGGAGCACCTGGACGAGCTCAGGGAGCTGCTGAGAACAGCCGGCGTGGCCGCAGCCGGGGAGATGGTGCAGCGTCGCGAGACGCCGCATCCCAACACCTACCTGGGTCCGGGCAAGCTGGACGAGCTCAAGGCGGCGATCGCCGCGCAGGACGCCAATCTCGTCGCCTCCGATGATGAGCTCTCCCCCCGCCAGGAGCGCAACCTCGAGGCGGCGATCGGCGTGCCGGTGATCGACCGCACCGCGATCATCCTGGACATCTTCGCCGACCACGCACACAGCGCCGAGGGCAAGCTGCAAGTCGAGCTCGCCCAGCTGGAGTACAACCTCGCGCGGATGCGGGGGCTGTGGTCGCACCTGGAGCGCCTGGGGGGCGGAATCGGTACCCGCGGGCCCGGCGAGACGCAGATCGAGACCGACCGCCGCCTGGCGCGCGATCGCATCGCCGCGCTCAAGCGCCGGCTGGCCCACGTGCGCTCGACGCGGTCGGTGATGCGGGCTGAGCGCGAGCGCGCGCAGATGCCCCAGGTCGCCCTGGCCGGCTACACCAACGCCGGGAAGTCAACGCTGCTCAACGCGCTCACCGGAGCCACGGTGCCCGTTCGCGACCGTCTGTTCCACACCCTGGACCCGACCACCCGGGTGATGCGCGCCGGTGGGCGCGACTACCTACTGACCGACACGGTCGGTTTTATCCGCAAGCTGCCCCATCAACTCGTCGACGCATTCGGCGCCACGCTGGAGGAAACCCGCCGCGCCGATCTCGTTCTCCACGTAGTGGATGCGTCGGCCTCCGAGGAGGAGCTGACCGCGATGGTCCGGGCGGTCGAGGACGTTCTCCAGGAGATCGCCGCCGACGTGGCCCCGCGCCTGCTCGTGCTCGCCAAGGCCGATCAGCTCGACGCTGAGCGCCGGGCTGAGCTCTCACACCGCCGCCCCGACGCAGCCCTGGTGTCGGCGTCCAGCGGCGAGGGGATCACCGAGCTGATTGAACGCATCATCAGCGAGTTCGAGCGCCGCCTGTCGGCGTTTGAGTTGCTGCTGCCCTATGACGAAGGCGGCCGGCTGGCTGAGCTGCACGAGCTTGCCGGCGATCTCGAGCGCGAGGATACGCCGGACGGGGTCCGGGTCATGGTTCGGCTGCCGGCCCCGATCGGGGCCCGCTTTGCCCCGTTCGTGCTCGATCCCAAGCCCGCCGCGGGATGAGCCTGCGCTTCGCGCGCCTGGATCCGCGCGCGCGGCTGCCTACCCGGGCACATCCGGGGGATGCCGGGCTGGACCTCCACGCGCTGGAGGCCGTCACGCTGGCGCCGGGAGCGCGTGCGTCTGTGTCCACCGGCCTCGCGGTGCAGATCCCGGACGGGCAGGCGGGGCTGGTGCTGCCCCGGTCGGGCCTGGCCGCGCGGCACGGAGTGACGATCGTCAACGCTCCGGGATTGATCGATGCGGGATACCGTGGCGAGCTGCGGGTGTTGCTGCTTAACACCGATCCGCAGGCCTCGTTTGCGATGCAGGCCGGAGATCGGATCGCCCAGCTCGTGCTCGTGGTGATCGAGGCGCCCGAGCCCGTCGAGGTCGGGTCACTGACCGACAGTGTGCGCGGCGTGGGTGGCTTCGGTTCCAGCGGCGTGCGCTGAGCAACTCCGGCGGCACGGCCCGGGACGGTCAGGGCTGCGGTCGGACGACGGCCGTCAGGACCCCGGGGGGATGATCCCGTGGGTCTCCAGGAAGGTTTGCGCCACGACGTTGGGATCCTCGCCGGCGACGTCGACCGCCTGGTTGAGCGCGCGCATCACGTCAATGGTCAGCAGCGCACTGACCCGATCCACGGTGACGCCGAACATCGGTCCCTCTGCGGTCAGGGCCTTCTGGGAGACGACGGGCACGGCGTTGCCCCAGCCGAACGTGTTGCGGGGGTCAGCAAGGAGGGAGTAGTCGCCGCTGGCCAGCTGCCCGTCGGTCGTCATGACCCAGGAGACCTGGATGGTTCCGTCGTTGAGGGCCGTGTACTGATCGCCGATGCCCATGCTCTTGAAGGTGCGTACGTGGAATCCGTACCCTCGCTGGAGATCTGACAGGCCCGGACTGAGCTGCTGGAACCCCGGCGGGCCGCCCACGACCATCGTCGGCGCCACCCGGGCGAGATCGCGCAGCGACGCGAGATGATTGCCCTGGGCGTAGCCGACCGTCACGCCGAGCGCCATGGTGTCGCTGAACGGGGTGGGGGTCAGCAGCGTGAGACTGTGCGCGCCGGCGTAACGCTGAGCGGCCGCGTAGGCGGCGAGCTCGCTGCGGTACGGGCGCCGATCGTTGGCGATCGTCGCATTGAAGGTGTTGAGGTACTCGGGGTACATGTCCAGCGCACCAGTCCGCAGGTCCTCGACGGTGACACTGGTGGGACCGATGTTCTGGTTGAGCTGGACGGTGTAGCCCTGCGCCTGCAGGGCCAGCGTGTAGAGCTGGCCGAGCACCAGCTGCTCGGTGGAGTTCTTGTCCCCGATGGTCACCGGCGGCTTGCCGGTCCCGGGCAGCGCCGCCGTCCCGGTGCCGTCGGTCGCGGTCTGGGCAACTGTGCGGTTCTGCCCGTCGCCCTGAGTTGAGCCGGTCGACCCCGAGCCGCACCCGGCAGAGGCGAAGGCGAGCAGTAGGGCGAGCAGAACGGCGCACCGGCGGGGCGCCACACGTCGCCGAGCAGGACTGGGGGCGCACATCGAAAAGACGGGCCTCATGCTAGTGCCTCGTCCACACGCCGGCCGCGTGCCGGGCCTCGGCGTGTGCGGCGTCCTCGAGGGTGTCATCAAGCGCCGCCAACGGGGTGGGCAGCCCGGTCGCGGTGGCGATCAGCCAGTCGGCGAACCAGACATTCTTGGGCAGCAACGGCCCGTGGAGGTAGGTCCCGATCACGTTGCCGCGCCGGACGCCCTCGGCGCCGGTGCGCCCATCGTTTCCGTGGCCCTTGAGCACCCGCCCCAACGCCAGCTCGTCGGGTCCGAGCGCCGTGCGGCCGCCATGATTCTCAAAGCCGGCCAGGATTCGCGGGCGCCCGGGTTCGAGCTCAACCTCGATCGCCACGTTGCCGATCAGCCGCGGCCCATCGGAACGCACGGTGATCAGGTCAACGAGCCCGGCACCGGGCAGATGCTGATCGCCGAGCTCGTAGGAGTGCCCGAGCAGCTGATAGCCGCCGCAGACGCCGAAGATCACGGCGCCCCGCGCCGCGGCGGCCGCGAGCTGCTCGCGTTTGGTTGCGTACAGGTCCCCGGCGCACAGCACCTGATCGCGGTCCTGGCCGCCACCCATGTAGTAGAGGTCGGCACCCTCGGGGTCCAGGCGGTCGCCCACCCCGCACGTGATCAGCTCGAATTCGATCCCTCGCCACCGGCAGCGCTGCTGCAGCAACCGCAGGTTACCCCGATCGGCATAGATGTTCATCAGGTCCGGGTACAGCGCACACACGCGCAGACACGCGTCAGCCACCGAGGATCACCACTCGGCTGCCGACGTGATCATCAGTGGGGGCGATCTCCTCGCGCGCCCCGGCCCGCAGGCCCGCGGTCGCCGCCTCATGCTCGAGCACCTCGGCCGTGACCGCATCGAGGCGGACCCGGTCAGGCTGCCGGTGATGTTCGCCGTCGGCGGTGACCGTCTCGCGCTCGCGCTCCAGCCAGAACCCGTCCCCGTCGGCCCGCACAGCCGTGGGCAGGCTGGAGTACACGACCCCGTCACGCTCACACACGTCGGGCAGGGGTCCGATCGCCCCCGCCGCGACCGCGAACGGTTCCAGGCCCTCGGCGATCGCGATCGCAACCCGCCCGCCGGGCTTCAGGTGGGCTCGCGCTCGGGCCAGGAACGCAGCCCGGCCAGCCGTGCCACCGAGTAGCTGGACCGTCTGCATCGGCACCAGCACGAGCCCGAAGCGCCGGTCCAGGGCGAATGACCGGGCGTCGGCGCAGACCGTGGTGACCGACAGCCCGGCGGCCCGCCGGGCCAGCTCGGCGAGCAGATCGGCGTCGCCATCCAGTGCCGTGATGTCGTGACCGCCGCGCGCGAGCTCGAGCGTGACCCGGCCAGTGCCGGCGCCGACGTCGAGGATCGGCCCCACGGCGCCGGCGGCGAGCCGGCGCCAGAGCGGCAGGTCAGCCCCGTATCCGCCGCACTCGAGGTCATGCCAGACGACGCTCATCGCGCGACCGCGGGGTCAGCTGACCAGAACTGCGCCACGTGGCCGCGCCGGGCCAGCTCGTCGCGCAGCTCCATCAGGGCGGTGTACGTGGGCAGCGCGAACAGGCGCCCTGAGCCTACGGCCGCGACCGCCGCGTCCAGCGCCGGCGCCAGCTCGGGCACGACATGCAGCCGCTCGGGCGCCACCCCGGCATACTTCAGGCGGACCGCCAGCTCGGCCGCTCGAGTCCCCGCGCAGGTCACGCGTCGCACGCGCCCGGCCAGCAGCTCCAGATCGGCGTCCCAGATCCAGGACACGTCGCGCCCGTCGGCGGTTCGGTCGTTGAGAATCCCGAGCACGTCGAGCTCCCCGGGTTCCAGCGCGAGCGTGCGGGCGACTTCGTTGGCGCCGGCCGGGTTCTTGATCAGCAGCAGCGACAGCTCCACCGGGCCGAGGTCGATGCGCTCCGCGCGTCCGAACGCCGCGCTGACGGCCTCCAGGCCGGCCACGATGGCCGCCAGGTCGGCGCCCAGCTCCAGGCACAGGGTCGCCGCTGCGAGCGCGTTGTAGACGTTGTAGAGACCCGGGAGCGGCAACGTGACCCGTGCGGTGCCCATGGGGGTGCGCAGATCAAACCGCGCTTCGCGGGTACCGAGCAGCTCGATCGCCTCAGCGGCGACCGACGGCTCGGGACGGTCCCGGCCGCAGTGCGGGCAGCGGTAGCGCCCGAGATGCCCGAGGTAGACGGCGTCATACACGTAGGCGGTTCCGCAGCGGCGGCAATGCTTGCTGTCGGACGCGTGCTGCATCTCGGCCGTGGCCACCGAGTCGTCCTGCACCCCGAAATACGTGACGCCGGGGCGGTCACGGCCGAGATCGGCGACCAGGGGATCGTCGGCGTTCAGGGCCAGGCGCGTTTTGGGCAGGACCCCGACCAATGCCGCCCAGCGGTCGGCGATCGTGTCCAGCTCGCCGTAACGGTCCAGCTGGTCGCGGAAGAGATTGCTGAGCGCCATCGCGCGCGGCGCGAGCTCAGGAGCGACCCGGTCCAGCCAGAACTCGTCGATCTCGAATAGGCCGAGCTCGCCGGTGATCGCGGTCCCGCGACCAGCCGCATCGAGCAGGCTCGAGGCCACGCCGCCGGCCATGTTGGCCCCCGCGCGGTTGTGAACCAGCCCGACGCCTGATCCCCGCAGCACCGATGCGACCATCGCCGCGGTCGTCGTCTTGCCGTTGGTCGCCGAGATCACGGCCGTGCCCAGACGCAGCCGAGCCGCCAGGCGAGCGATCGCGAGCGGCTCGAGATGGGTGAGGACCTTGCCCGGCAGGCTCGTGCCCCCACCACGCCCGGCGCGCCGGGCGATCTGGCCCACCGCACGGGCGGCGAGCACCTTGGCGTCCAGTGTGGCGCTCACGGGACCGCTGGGGCGAGGGTCCGGACGGCGGCGGGACGGACCCGGACGGTGACGGGCAGATCGGTGATCGGGTCACCGTCCGCGTACATCGTGAACGGACGCGATGCGCTGATCGTCACCTCAGCGCTGCGCAGCACCTCGACGTTTGCCTGGCGCACGTGGGCCCCGGCGAAGACGGTCGGCAGCAGCGCCAAAAACCGCCGGCGCGGGAGATCGCCGATCAGCACCACGTCGAGCAGCCCGTCCTGCAGCGAGGCGTCGGGGGCCATCATCATCCCTCCACCGTAGGCCCTCGAGTTGGCGGCTGCGACCGTGTAGCCGGTCATGGTGCGCCGGCGCCCGTCGTCCAGCGTGACCTCGAAGGTCGCGGGACGCCAGCGCACGAGCGCCCGCAGCGCGCCATAGGCGTACACCAGGTTGCCGCGCACGGGCCGGGTCTCGTTGGCGATTCGATTGGCGACAGAGTCAAAGCCGCAGCTGGCGATCCCGACGAACGTGCGTCCCGCGACCTCACCGAGGTCGAGCACCCGCGTGTTCCCGTTCCGCAGCACTGCGCACGCCGGGACGGGCTCGAGCGGGATCCCGAGCACGCGGGCAAAGTCGTTGCCACGCCCCCCGGGCAGGACGCCGAGCAGGCCGCCGGACTCGCTGAGTACGCCCGCCACGGCTCCGACGAGGCCGTCGCCACCGAAGGCGACGGCGGTGTCGCCGACCGCGGCCGCGGCGTGGGCGAGCGCGCGGGCGTGCTCAAGGCTCTCGGTGAAGGTGGCGTGGTGCTCGAAGCCGTGACCGGTCAGCGCGGACTGCACGGCCGGCAGGGAACGGCGGGCGCGCCCGCCACCCGCCGAGGGGTTGACGATCAGGGCGAGTGTCATGCCTGCACGAGGCTGGCCAGATCGGCCGCGATCCCCACCGGGGCGGGATCGGTGGCGAGCTCAGCCTGCTCGCGGGTGGTCACCCCGGTGAGCACGATCGCGCCGTCGATGCCCGCGGCGTGGGCGCCCGCGAGGTCGGAATCCAGCCGATCGCCGATCATCAGCGCGCGCCCGGGCCCCACGCGGTCCAGAGCGGTGCTGAAGATGAGTCGATCGGGCTTGCCCACCACCCGGGCGGTGCGCTGCGTGGCGTACTCCAGGGCGGCGACCAGCGCACCGGTGCCCGGCCACTGGCCGCCGTCGACGGGGAACGTCCGGTCGCGGCCTGCGGCGATCATCTCGGCTCCGGCCAGCACCGCCAGCGTGGCGTCGCGCAGCTCGGCGAAATCGAACGCGTCGTGACCGGCGACGACCACCACGTCGGCGCTCGTCGCTCCCGGGGTCCCGTTGACGATCCGGTGCCCGGATTCGGCCACGTGCCGGAAGATCGGCGGGGCGCCGATCACGAAGGCGGTGCTGTTGGGCAGACGGCCGGCGAGCTCGAACTGGATCGCGGCGCCGACGGTGACGACCTCCTCCAGCGATGCCTTGAGCCCCAACCGCCAGAGCTTGCGCACGTACTCCTCGGGGGAGTGGCGCGCATCGTTGGTGATAAACGTGATCGACTTGCCAGCCGAGCGCAGCTCGCTCAACGCCTCCGGGGATCCCGGGATCACGGTGTCCTGGAGCCAGACGCATCCGTCGAGATCCAGAAGGACATGGTCATAGCGTGAGAGCAGAGAAGAGAGGGGCATTGGCCACCGAGATTGCAACAAATTCATCCGGCTGGACGTTTGTTCGAGCTCATCCTGACTGAGGCACGGCAAGGACGAGCAGGAATAGTGGCCCGGCAGGGGATGGCCCGACTTGAGCCCGATTCGCCTATGCACGGCGTTTAGTCGGAAAATTGACAAAAAAAACCCGCACCACGAGTAAAGTCCTGGTGCCGCGATGCCGAAGAGCAACCCAGACCCTCTCCGGTGAAAGGAGGTCATATGGGTTGGAAGGGCACGTAGTCACCCCTGAGGGGTCCGCTGGCAAAGAGCGGGCCCCTCATTTTTTCGGCCTTCCCTATATCGGACAGGGCTTCGGAATCCTTTAGCCGTCCAGGCTGATTTCACGTTTCGGTTGAGGAAGTCGCCGTTTCGGTCGATGACGGTCTCAATATGGAGTCTGCGGCCGAGCTGAACGAGCCCACGCATAGTCCCGTAGCCCCGGGCTGGCGGGTCATTGGGCTTGAGCTGCTGCTCATCGGGGGTGTCGTCGCGGCCGTGGTGGCTACGCGATCTGCGGCTCGGTGGAGCCTGGCCCCGCTGGTGGTGATCAGCACACTTGCCGTCGTCAGCGACCTTCTCTACGTCGACGTTCCGTCGGCCAAGGTCAGGATCTCGGGGAGCTTTCTCGCGCTTATCCTGGCCGCCGTGATGCTGGGTGGGGGCCCGGCAGCGATCGTCGGCGTGTTGACGATCGCCGTCGGCTGGCTTCGATCGCGCGAAAGCCGCTATGCGTTCTTGAACAACGTTTTCGCTTACGCCACGTTCCCGCTCATCGCCGGGCTGTTCTTCCACGCGGCGAGCCATCTCATCGGCGCAGGCAGGGCGGACCTCGCGTTCTACCTGCTGATCTTCGTCACGTTTCTGCTCGCCCTCGCCTTGAATTTCGTCTTCGTCGTGGGATATATGTGCTTTGTCTCCCGAGCATCGCTCCGAGAGCGTGCACTCGAAGCCGCGGTCCCGATCTTGGCCTCCGAGCTGTTCTCGGCCCTGCTGACCATGGCGACCGTCTACGTCGTTGCTCGCAACGGCACCGTGAGCCTGGTCTTGCTCGCGATCATCCTTCTCGTCTTCCAATACCTGACCGGCGAGCTGCTGACCTCCAAGCAACGTTCGGAACGCCTCCAGCGCATCGTGACCACGGACGAGCTCACCGGCCTGGCCAACCGCGAGCGCTTCCGTCAGGTGGTCGAGGAGCGGATCGCCTCGGCGAGCCAGTGCCGCGGGACCTTCACGATCATGCTGCTGGACCTTGACCGCTTTAAGGAGATCAATGACACGCTCGGCCACCACTACGGTGACGTGCTGCTGCGAGATCTCGGGCCGCGGCTCGCGGAGGCGGTCGGCGGCGCGGGCCTCGTGGCCCGGCTCGGCGGCGACGAGTTCGGCATCCTGCCCGCGCTTGGAACCCACCGGCCGGAGGCGATCGAGCGCGAGGTCAGACGCCTGGTCGCCTGCATCGCCAGGCCGTTCACGGTCGACGAGCTCTCGCTCGAGGTCGGCGGGAGCATCGGCGTCGCCCGCTATCCGCAGGACGGTGAGGATTCCCATGCGCTGCTGCGATGCGCGGATATCGCGATGTACGCGGCCAAGGAGGCCCAGACCGACTACAAGCTCTACGCCGCCGAGCAGAATCAGCACTCGGTGCGGCGCCTGAGCGTGCTGTCGGATATGCGCCACGCGCTGGCCTCCGACGAGGTCATCGTGCACTACCAGCCGATTGTGGATCTCGATGACCTCAGCGTGATCGGGGCCGAGGGGCTCGTCCGGTGGCAGCATCCCGAGCACGGTCTGATCCCGCCGGGTGCGTTCGTGCAGACCGTCGAGCAGACCGGGCTGATCGGGCCGCTGACCCGCCACGTGCTCGAGCGCTCGATCGCCGAGTCCGTGGCGTGGCGCGCATCCGGCCGGGACCTGTCGGTCGCCGTCAACC
>JALYZB010000095.1 GCA_030945945.1 Actinomycetota bacterium
GTCTGCGAGTTCGGGGTCCGCCACCTCGTGGAGACAGACCCACATCTCCCAGCCCGCTGCGCCCGGGTGGACGACCGTGTCCTTGAGCGCACGCACTGGTCCGCCGTCCAGAACCGTTCGCGCTCGCGCAGGATCGAACCCCGTCGGGTCATCGGCATCGATCGCCACCACCTTCCAGTGCAGCGTGCCGGGCGTGGCCAAGCTGAGGTAGATCCGCCAGCCACCTTCCGGGCGACGGACCAGGGCCGGACGCTCCAGCGAGTCGCAGCTGAACTGATCGCGCTCGAGGCGCGCGACCTCGGTGAACGTCACGCCGTCCTCGGAACGGGCGAGCGCGATTGCGTAGCCGCGCCCGTCGCCGACCGGACGACGGAGCCGGTACGCCAACCACACCGTGCCATCACGTGCTGACGCCACGCTCGGTCCTCCGGCCCAGTACCCGGAGCCCGCTCCCGGGGCGTCGATGGCGATGGTGGCAGGGTGAGCGCCCGGCAGCGGCGCAGACAACACGGGGGACGTTCCGGTGGGTGAACTCATGGCCATCGCAGCGTAGAGGAGAGATTTTGATACTCCGCGTGGTCGGGCCGTGACGGAGCGGGCAATTCCGCGGGACCCTCCTGGAAGCCAGCGCAGCGCTCGTCGAGCGTTGACTGGCGTCCGTCGAACGACGCAGGCTCCGGATGCGCGCCTGTTCACAGAACCCCCGTGGTTCGTGGTGACTTCCGAGTCGTGCAAGCAGGCCGCCTGGACGGCGCCCAGGATCCCAGCCAGATCAGTCCGCGAAGGGCATGGGTGAAGTGCCGGGCGCTCTCGGCCGTCACCGTGACAGAGTCGTGCAGCGATTTACGAGGTGAGCTCTCTGATCCGACGCTCGAAGTACCGGCGCTCGGGCGCTGTGGGTGCTTGGGTGATGGCCTGGCGATAGGCGTAGCGGGCCTCGTCGTCGCGCCCTGATCGACGGAGCAGGTCGGCGCGTACGGCGACAACCTGGTGGCTCGTCCGGACCAGTGAAGCTCCCCGGTCGGTCAAGGCCAAGCCGTCCAACAGGGCCAGTGCTGCCCTCGGTCCATCGACCTCGGCGACGGCAACTGCCCGGTTCAACGCCACGGCCGGGGAGGCGTCGAGCTCGGCCAGTTCGTCATAGAGGGTCACGATCGTCAGCCAGTCGACCTCGGTCGATGACGGGGCCGTCGCGTGGCAGGCGGCAAGCGCGGCCTGTAAGGCGTAGCGACCTCGTCCCCGGCGCAGTGCCCAGATCGTGAGCGCAGCGCCCTCGCGGATGGCGGAGTGGTCCCAATCGGCACGCTCCTGGTCCACGAGGAGCACCACCTCCCCAGCGTCATCAAGGCGAGCACTTCGGCGGCTGTGCTGCAGCAGCATCAGCGCCAAGACTGCGGTCGCCTCGCCCTCGTCGGGCACCAACTCGACGAGTAGGCGCCCGAGCCGAATGGCTTCGTCACACAGCTCTGCCCGTGGCAGACGATCGCCGCCACTGGGGCTGTAGCCCTCGCGGAAGATCAGCGCGATGACTCGAAGGACACCGTCGAGGCGGCCCGGGAGTTCTGCGGCCTCGGGTGCATGGTAGGAGATCCGGGCCACTGCGATCTTGCGTTTGGCTCGCAGCAGGCGCTGGGACATGGTGGCCTCCGGCACCAGGAAAGCCCGGGCAACCTCCGCTGTGGTCAGGCCACCGACCATGCGCAGCGTCAAGGCGATCCGGGCCTCGGGAGCGAGTGCCGGGTGGCAACAGGTGAACAGCAGCCGGAGTCGATCATCGGCCATGGGTCCAGTCGTGAGGTCCCTGTCATCGAGTCCTTCGGCACTGGCGCGCTCCACGAGCGCAGCGTGCGCAGCCGCTTGGCGGTCGCCGCGGGTGGACTCGCGGCGCACGCGGTCAAGTGCGTGGTTGCGGGCGACCGTGACGAGCCACGCGCCTGGGTTGTCGGGCCAGCCGTCGACGGGCCATCGGGCCAATGCAGTAGCGAAGGCCTCGGCCGCTGTGTCTTCAGCCAGATCGAGATCACTGAAGGAGCGGGCAAGGATCGCCACGACCCGCGCCCACTCCTGGCGGTGGACCTGCTCGAAGGTCACCTGAGTGCCGTCCAGGTGCGTACGGGCCTGACCTCCAACGGACCAAAACGGCTGGCCGGGCAGCGCCCGGCCACCTCGAGGGCGGCATCGAGGTGGTCGACGTCGATGAACAACAGGCATCGCAGCTGGTCCGACGACGTCACCGCTGGTCCGTCGACGAGTCGAGGGTCGCCGTGGAGCACCCGTACGGTCGTTGCGGTGTCGCTGTCATCCAGCGCGAATCCGCCGATCACGATTCCGGAGGCTTGGATCGCCAGTTCGAACGCGATGTCGTCGATCTCCCAGCCCGCCCGCTCCTCGACGCTCAGCGCCGCGACAAGGTCGGGGTCGCCGTAGCTGAGGAGCGCGTATCTCACCCCTGCTGTCCTCCGGGCTGCTCCTGGATCTGTCGAACCTCGATCCGGTCGAGGCCTCGAACCGCGCCGGGCAACTTGGCGCCCCAGCGCAGCGCCTCGGCCATGTCGGGCAGGTCGACCAGATAGAAGCCGCCGAGGAACTCGGTCGCCTCGGCGAAGGGGCCGTCGGTCACCACACCGTCCCGGCCGATCGACTTGCCCTCCTGGGGGTACGCAAGCGCATCGCCACCCAACATCGCGCCACTCGCCGCCAGCTCCTGCGTGAACGCTCCGTACTCTTGTCCGAGCACGGCCCCCTCTGCATCAGACAACGCGGCGACCTCGGTGGGGTTGGCGTAGATGAGCAGCATGAACTTGGACATGTCGTCCTCCTGGTGGTTGTACTGACAGCACTACGACGAACGGCCCAGGGCCAGCACGACAGCTTCGCGAGAAATTCCTCGCCGAGCTTCCGTGGTCCGCTCCGCGTGGTTGCGCCGCGGGTCCCGGCCGTGTGTGTGGACCTGGATCCGGGTCCTTCCCAGATGGCGCGGGTCTGATCGACCGAACATCAGGGCACAAGGGCGAGCTTGCCTGTGGTCACCCGATCTTCAAGGTCAGCAAGTGCTTTCGGGCCATCGGCGAGGTCGTACGCAGT
>JALYZB010000074.1 GCA_030945945.1 Actinomycetota bacterium
TCACGGGCGGAAGTGACGGGTTCTCGGCCGGGGCGGATCTCGCCGAACCTCGCCGGTACACCCCCGAGGAGATCATCGCCTCCTACCGGGCCGCCGGTGACTTCGCCGAGCGCGTCGCCGACCTCCCTCAGCCGACCCTGAGCGCGATCTCGGGTTACTGCATCGGCGGCGGCCTGGAGCTGGCGCTGGCCACAGACTTCCGGATCGCCGAGCGCACCGCCGACTTTCGGTTCCCCGAGGTGGCGCTCGGCATCCTGCCCAGCTGGGGGGGCACGCAGCGGGCGGTGCGTCTGCTCGGACCGGCGCGGGCCAAGGAGCTGATCCTGCTGCGCGAGCACGTCGATGCGCCCGCCGCCCTCGCCTTGGGACGAGTGACCGAGGTCGGGGACCCCGGTCACGCTCTAACCCGCGCGCTGGAGCTGGCCCAGCGGCTGAGCCGGCTGCCGCCTTGGCTATCAGCGTCACCCTGCAGGTGATCGACGCGCTGCCGGAGACCTCGCGCTCGGCGGGTCTGGGGCTGGAGCGAATTGCCTACGCCCTGCTGGCCCAGACCGGCGAGGCAGCGCAGGAGCTCACGGCACGGTGGACGCGGTGATCGCCCCTGGGCTGCTCAGTGACGAGCAGCAGGCGATCCAGAACGTCTGCCGGGAGTTCGCCGCCCGCGAGATTCGCCCTGTCTCGCTAGCCGTCGACGAGGCCGAGACCGAGGTTCCGCGAGAGGTGTGGCGCCACGCGTCACGGCTGGGGCTGACCTCGTTCATGCTGCCGGAGCAGTACGGAGGGGCGGGGATGACCGATTGCCTGACCTCGTGCATCGTGCAGGAGGAGCTGTCACATGGCTGCAGCGGGATCGGCAACCTGATCACCTCCAACGGCTTCTTTGCCGAGCCCGTCCTGGCGCTGGGCAGCTCGGAGCAGAAGCAACGCTGGCTAGCCCCGTTGGCGCAGGAGGATCCGCCCCTGACCGCGCTGGCGAGCACCGAGCCCCAGAGCGGTTCGGACGTGGCCGCAATCCGCACCCGCGCCCGCCGGGTCGACGGCGGCTACGTCCTTTCGGGACAGAAGGCGTGGATCTCCAACGGCGGGGTGGCGTCCTTCTACGTGGTGTTCGCCACCGTGGAGCCGGGCAGTGGATCGCGCGGGATCACCGCATTTCTACTCAACGCCGCCGACGACGGCCTGCGCTGCGGCCCTCCGATCCGCAAGATGGGCCAGCGGGCAATCCCCAACACCGAGGTGTTCCTCGACGACGTGTTCGTCGCGGAGGATCGGCGGCTCGGCCCGGAGGGACAGGGCTTCCTCGGCCTCATGCACACCTTTGACCGCAGCCGCGTAACCCTGGCTGCCTCGGCCACCGGACTCGCAAGGGCGGCGCTGGAGTACGCCACTGATTACGCTCGAGAGCGGGTCCAGTTCGGCAAGCCGATCGCCGAACACCAGGCGGTGGCCTTCCGCCTCGCCGACATGGCCCTGCGCGTGGATGCCTCCCGGCTGCTCACGTGGCGAGCCGCCCAGATGCTCGACTCGGGCGACCAGGCGACGAGCGAAGCGGCGATGGCCAAGCTGCATGCGTCTGAGACCGCGATGTGGTGCACGTGGGCAGCCGTGCAGACGCTCGGCGGCTGGGGCTATAGCCGCGAGTACCCCGTGGAGAAGTGGATGCGCGACGCCAAGCTGGAGGAGATCGAGGAGGGGACCTCTGACATCCAGCGGCTGATCATCTCTCGGGCGCTGATACGAAAGAGAGGATCTACGTCTGCCGCTGCGGAACAGAGCAGCCGGGGGCCAGGCGTGCCCACGGCGCCAGCGTCTCCCCCGCCGCCGCCGTCCGCAGGGCCAGAGCATCCTCAAAGCGCCACGCCGTGATCGGAGTCCGATGAGGTTGGCAGCGAGAACCAGGTTCGCCCAGTCGTTGCTCGTCGGTCCGAAGCGCCGTCCGTCGATCTTCGCGGGGCCCTCGGCTCCGACCGGGAAGGCGGTGCTCTGCATCGTGGGGCTAAGCAGCAGGTCGTACTCGGTAAAGAACCGAGACCATGCGGTCGTGTAACGCGCCCGCTCGTGCATGGCCTCGATGCACCGCCGGCGGGGATGTCCCCGGCCCGGATCAGGTCGGTGGTGCCAGGCGTCATCTCGGCCTCGTGCCCGACCAGCAGGGGGCTCTCAGAGACCAACCCCCTCAGCGCCGGCGATCAGCTCCCACAACGCGGTCGCGTCTCTGGTGCACGGGTAGGCGTCCACCAGCGTCACTCCCGTGGACGCGAATCGCTCCACGGCGGCGGCGAACGCGCGCCGACGCTGACGCTCGGCGTGGCGTGCCGCCGAGGCCTCGACCATCTCGGTCCGCACCCAGCCGGGATTGACGAGATCGTTGTCGGCGCTACCCGGGATCGCCGAGTGCGACCGTGACCGTCTCGCCGCTGATGCCACCCGCCCTGGGGGCGGCGTCTCCCAGCTGGTCACCATTGCGTCGGGGCTCCACACGACCTCGGGGTAGGCGCCGAGCGCGCATGGCCGACTCCAGGTAGCTGGCGTCGGCAGCGAACACGTGCAGGCCGCTGGGCGGCTGCACGCACAGCGACTGCTGGCCCGGGGTGTGGCCGGGGGTCGGCGCATCGTGACCGCGCCGTCGCCGAACAGATCGTGAGCGCTCTCAAGCTCCTGCCAGCGCACCCGGTGCTCGAAATCGTCGCGGTCGTAGAGCTCGCACTGATATACCGCCGGGGCACGGGCGAAGCGCAGCTAGGTCGCCTGCACCCACACCGTGCGTGCGGAAAGAACGCAGGCCGCCGGCGTGGTCGTAAGGCAGGTGAGAGACGACGACGTGGTCCACCTCTTCGGGCGCCACCCCCGCGCCCGCCAGCGGGCTGAGGACGTCGTCAGCCTCGCCGACCTCGATGCGCCGCGGCGATCCGGCGGCTGTCTTTGACTTTGGGTGAGTGCCGGCGTCAAACAGGACGCGGCGGCCATGGTGCTCGATGAGGAACAACAGTAGGGCCCGTAGACCAGACGGGTTCCGTCAGGGTCCAAAGGGTCAAGATGCTTTTGGGTGACCAGTCGCCTCCACAGTGGAAGACGAGGCTGCGTCGCGCGGTAGCGACGCAGGTGTCGCCACCGGCGGGCGGCCGGCCGCCTTTGGCACGCACGTCCCCGCCGGCCCGTGCCTACCCCAACTCGCGCAGGGACACCCAGCTCCCGGCCGAGACCATCGAGCTGAGTCACGGTGCCAGGATCGAGGGCCACCGCGCCATCGGCCTCACGCCGACGCCGCGCCTCCAGCTCGCACACCTGCCGAAGGTCAGCTGGGTAATGGCCGCGCCCGGCTGATCGTGCCTGCAACGCACAACCGAGCTCCAGGACGACGACCGGCCCGACACCGCGCAGGTCAAAACCGCGGGCCCCTCTGCTCGCGCGTGATGGCGAGATGCTGGACTCAGCGCTCAACGTCGACCGGCCGGGGTAGCGGCGCAGCCACCGGTAGGGCTTGTGCTGCCCATCGCACAGCTGGCCGCCGACCAGCCGCGTGACAGCCGCACTCCGGAATAACGCAGAAAGTGCTCCCTCCTGACGCTGGCGCGGAGTCTGCAAGGCCATCGTTGGAGGGCGGTCATTGCGCCCCCAGTGCTTGTAGTGCGGCCCGCAGAGGCCGGCGCGCCGACCGCGGACACCCGGCCTGCTGTGGAATGGGAGCCCGAGGCCCCGAGAGTCCGAGTGACATGGCCGTGCCGTCGCTGATCCGCTCGGCGGTCAGATCGTTCGTCCGGCCTCGACGATCCGGGCCAGGAACTGCTGGGTACGGGCATGGCGAGGAGCTCGGAAGATCTCTTCCGGGGTGTTCTCCTCGAGGATCACACCTTCGTCGAGGAAGCAGACGCGGTGGGCGACCTCCCTGGCGAAGGCCATCTCGTGGGTGGCGATCAGCATCGTCATTCCCGTCTCGGCGAGTTCACGAACGGCACGCAGGACCTCGCCGACCAGCTCCGGGTCCAGCGCGCTCGTCACCTCGTCCAAGAGCATGATCTGGGGCCGCATCGCCAGCGCGCGGGCGATCGCCGCGCGCTGCTGCTGGCCTCCGGAGAGGCGGTCGGGGTACTGGTCCTCCTTGCCCGCAAGGCCGAACCGCGCCAGCAGCTCGCGTGCCTCCTCCTCGGCCTGTGCGCGTGACAGCTTGAGGACCTTGCGCGGGGCCAGGGTCACGTTCTGGAGCACGCTCTGGTGGGGGAACAGGTTGAACGCCTGAAAGACGATCCCGATGTGGCGTCTGAACCGGTTTTGATCGACGCCCTGACCGGTGATCTCCTGGTCTTGGAAGAAGATCTGGCCGGCGTCGATCGGTTCGGTCAGGTTCGCGCACTTGAGCAGGGTCGACTTGCCCGACCCCGAGGCGCCGATCAGGCAGACCACCTGATTGGCGGCGAGGTCCAGGCTGATCCCGCGCAGCACCTCGGCGCGGTCATAGGACTTCCGTACGTCAAGGAACCGCAGCGCCATGTCACGCTCGCCGGGGGTGAACGGCGAAGCGATTGCCTCTGGGCCGGCTGCGGGCGGTGCCATCACGTCATCCTCGCCGTCATCGTCGTCAGACGCCCCGACGCCGGCGACCGCGCGCCACCACATAATCCGTGAACCGCGCCAGCGGGATCGTGATCGCGATGAACAGGATCGCCGCCATCGTGTAGCCGGCGAAGTTGAACGTCGTGCTCGCGTAGTCCTGCGCCGCCCGGGACGCCTCCACGAGCCCGATCAGACCCACGAGCGCAGTGTCCTTCTCCAGCCCGATGAGGTCGTTCATCAGCGGTGGGATCACCGTGCGGATGGCCTGCGGCAGCACGACGTGGCGCATCGCCTGCCAGCGTGAGAGCCCCAGCGAGCGCGCCGCCGAGACCTGACTCGGGTGCACGGACTCAATCCCGGCGCGGTAGTTCTCGGCGACGTAGGCGGAGTAGACCAGCACGAGCGAGACCACGCCGTAGCTGAACAACGACTGATTAGAGATGAACCCGAGCTGAAGCCCAGGCAGGCCGAACCCGACCATGAATACGACCAGCACGATTGGAATGCCGCGCATGACGTCCGTGTACAGCACGGCTAGGCCCCGAAGCGCCAGGAAGGCCGGTCCCGGAAGGCTGCGGACGACGGCGATGACAAGGGCAAGCACAAGCACGAGCGCCTCCGAGACGACCGTCAGCTCGACGTTGAGGAGAAACCCGCTGGCCACCGTCCCGGCGCTGGCGCCGAGCTTTCCCACCGAGAAGAATGAGCTGGCCACCTTGCTCGCCCCCGGAGCCGTCGTGAACAGCAGCACGAGCAGGCCCACCACGACCACGACGCTGGCCGTGCCGGCCAGCGCCGCTGAAAGGCTGGGGGTCCCGCGTCGCCGGTGCAAGGGCCGGTCGGCCTGGACCATCGCTCCGGGGGCTTGGTCCTCGGCGGCGACTGCCACGTCCGGCGGATGCGGGCCAGCCATCGCTGGCGCCTACCTGATCATCGGGAGGTTGGTGCTGCCCGGGAACCACTTATCCTGCAGGCGCTTGAGCGTTCCGTCGGCTTCCAGCTTCCGCAGCGCCTGGTTGACCTGGGCGCGCAGCGGGTTGCCCTTCTGGAACAGGATCCCGTAGCGCTCGTTGGTGATGATCTCCCCGGAGACCGCGAGTTGCTTGGGAAACTGCTGGGCGAGCTTGATCGCGATCGGGACATCGATCACGAAGCCGTCGATCTGCCCATTGGCGACGGCCTGCGCCGCCGCCGGGGTGCTGCTGTACTCGCGCGGCGACGCACTGGGCTTGATCGTGCTCTTGATGTAATCCAGGCCGGTTGTCGACGCCTGGCCTCCAAGCTGCAGCTTTCGAAGCTGATTCAGCGTGACGGTGTGAGCGGCGGGGGTCCCCTTGCGCACGAGCACGCCCTGGTTGGCGTCGAAGTAGGGGATGCTGAAGTCGTCGACGGTCTTGCGTTGCGGCGTGATCGTCACCTCGTTGATCACGAAGTCAAACTGCTTGGGCGCTGGCGAGAACAGGTTCGCGAACACGACCTGCATCCAGCTGACCTTGGGCACGTGCAGCTGATGCGCGATCTGGCCGGCCACGTCGACCTCGAAGCCCTTGGGATTCGAGCGCGGGAGCTCGACGAAGCCTGTGACGGGGAACTCGGCGCCCACGGTCAGTTGCCCAGCGTTCTTGAGCGGGAGCTTGCCGGCGCCCGAGCCGGCGGCACCGGTCGACGCCGACGACGCGCGGCTCGAGCTGTTCGAGGCGCCGCCGCAGCCTGTCAGCGCCAGCGCCAGCGCCAGGGCGGCAATCAGCGCGATCACGATCGCCGATCGTCGGGCCCGCGGTCGCATGGTTCGCTTGCGAATGCCCATGTCTCTCCTCGGTTGCAGTCTCTTGCGACTAACTGACGCGTCAGTTATATTGACGCGCCTGCCGACTTGTCAAGGGCTGAACGTGCGGCAATGCACCAGATGCGATGACCGCGACTCGATCCAACAGACCTGACGGCCGCCCCGCGCAGATTCTCGAGGCGACGTGCCGGGTCGTTGTGCGCCTCGGTGCCCAGAACACGCGGGTCGAGGACATCGCCCGCGAGGCCGGTGTGTCCACCGGCGCGATCCACTACCACTTCGACGTCAAGAAGGATTTGCTGCTCGCCGCACTGCGCTGGGCCAGCGAGCGGGTGTTCGCGCGGCTCGATGCCATCGCCGCCCAGGACACAGATGCGTTGACCAAGCTGGCGAGCCTGCTCGAGGTGGCCGTTCCGCGGCCGGGTCCGGCACGCGAGCAGTACGTGCTGTGGATCGAGTTTTGGGTCCAGGTGCTCCACGAGCCCGCGCTGCTCGCCGACCACGAGGCGATCTCGGAGCGCTGGCGTGGTTACTACTTCCGCATCGTTCGCGATGGCACCGCCAGCGGCGAGTTGCATCCTGTCGAGGCGCCCGACGAGGTCGCGGAGCGGCTCAGCGCGCTCGCCGACGGGCTCGGCTTCGAGACTGTGATCGGCTACCGCTGGACGTCGGTGGAGCGGATGCGCGGGCTGCTGCTGCGCTTCGCCGCCGGCCAGCTCGGCGTCTCCGTCGACGAGCTCACAGCCCGCGCCGACCGGGTCGTCGGGTCGTTGGCAACGGTGGCCTCACCGTGGCCGGAGACGGCCTGAGCATGATCGTCGCGCCGCGCAGCGGCCGCCGGTTGGGCGGCCATGTCGTGGTCGAGGCGCTGGCAGCGCTGGGCGTCCGGACCGTGTTCGGCCTCCCGGGCATTCACGCGCTCGGCATCTGGGAGGGCCTACGCACCGGTCCGCTGCGCTACGTCGGACTGCGAACCGAGCTGAACGCCGGCTTTGCCGCCGACGGGTACGCCCGGGTCAGCGGTCGGCCCACCCCGCTGCTGCTGTCCACTGGCCCGGGAGCGCTGAACTCACTGACCGCGCTGATGGAGGCGGCGAGCGCCTACGTTCCGGTGGTGGCGATCGCCAGCCAGGTCCCCACCGAGATGATCGGGCGCGGGCGAGGCTACCTGCATGAGCTGCCTGATCAGCGAGCGAGCTTTGAACCGGTCGTCAAGTGGACGGCTGGCGTCGGCGCCCCAGGCCAGATCGCGTCCACGCTGGCGGAGGCCTTCAGGCGCGCCTGCGCACCTCCTACTGGACCGGTGTACGTCGAGATCCCCGTC
>JALYZB010000097.1 GCA_030945945.1 Actinomycetota bacterium
CGCGCGGACGATCGGTCTCGTCGCCGTCGGAGCGGGCGCTGTTGCGCTCGCCGCCCAGCTGGCGTTTAGCCGCCGTCAGCGTGAGGCCGCATAACCGGGTGCGTCCCTACCGCGAGCGGACCATGTCCGACCTGAGCCTCCCGACTTTCGCCGTCGAGATCCTGGAGGTCCGGCGCGCCGCGAGAGGCATGCGGCGGATCCTGCCCAGGCTTCCGGATTATCGCCCAAGCGGCCACGAGCGACGAGCTTCTGCTTCCGAAGCCGTCTAATGCGAAGCGGCGGCGATCGCGTTGCCAGCGATCAGTCGGTGTCTGTCGTTTCGCTCGCGTGCATCGCCGCGGCGTGTACCAAGCCCGGCACCTCGCTTTTCGAGACAGCGAACTACACGACGATCATCGCGTCAAAACCGAATGAGACGGCCGGGATCAACGGCGCGAGAATGAGCGCTGGAACGTACGCCAGAGCTCCCAGGAGCGCGCGTCGCGCCCCAGCGCCCCAGCGCGCATCGCGGGCCGGGCCGGGCCGGGCCTCGGGCATGATGAGCTGGGGTTGACTAGCGAGGTATCGCCAGCTGGCGGCGATCGAGAGCCCCATCACCATCAGCACCGCGGCATAGAGCACCGCGACCGCGCCGGCCGCGCTGCCGCCGGCGCAGATGTGGTCGGCCGCGAGCTTGGTCGGCCACGGGATCACTGAGACGAGAGCAAGACCACCAGGGTGCGTTCCAAGAACGGGCGGTTGATGAACCGCACCGCAATCATCATCCCGTGATGCTCGATCCAGATCACCCCGATCGACACAAACGACACCAGATACGCCGCGTACGTCGGCCAGTGCTCAAGCAGGCGGTGCACGAATTCGCGGCCGCCGTCCAGGCTGGGCAGGTCCAGTACCAAGAGCGTGACCGCGATCGCGACACCCCGTCGATCAAAGCGTGCGGACGACCCGGACCCATCCCTGTGAACTTCGCACCCACGACCGCTCATCCTGCTCAGCACCTGCAGGCGCGTAGCCTTCACTTCTCCTCCGTCGCTAGGGCGGCCACGAGCAGTCGGCTTCCGCTTCGGGTGCCGGCCGACCGAAAGCAGCAGCATGAGCGCCGGTGCAGACGGAGGTCGGGGTGCCCGGGCCTTCCATGAACTGAGCACTGATGGCAAGGCTTTGATCGCTGGCGCTGACCCTCGCCGCGGGGCTTCGTCAAGCCGACGAATCGACGGCGAATGTGTTCGGGGGCATCGAATAGTCCCCCGGTGGGTATCTGGTAGCCGGGTCTCCCGATGCACGGCAGGCGGCCGTGCCTGTCGAGAGGGTCCGCGATGACGGGAGGCAGCGATGAGTAATCAAACCGGGACGATCAAGACTCGGGTTCCGGCGCGGATGGATCGGCTGCCGTGGTCGCGCTGGCATTGGGTCGTCGTGATCGGCCTGGGCACGGTGTGGATCCTGGACGGCCTCGAGGTGACGGTGGTCGGCTCGGTGGCCGGGCGTCTGTCGGAGAAGGGCAGCGGCCTGGCCGTATCCTCGGCCCAGGTGGCGGGTTTGGCCGCCTCGCTGTACGTGGCCGGCGCCTGCGTCGGCGCGCTGCTGTTCGGTTACCTCACGGACCGCTTCGGACGCAAGAAGCTGTTCATGGTGACCTTGGTGGTCTACCTGTTCGCGACGCTGATGACCGCGTTCTCGTTTGCTCCGTGGTGGTTTTTTCTGTTCCGTTTTGTCACTGGGATGGGGATCGGCGGCGAGTACGCGGCGATCAACTCAGCGATTGACGAGCTGATCCCCAAGCAGCACCGCGGACGCATCGACATCATCATCAACGGCACCTTCTGGGCCGGCGCGGCGCTGGGCGCGATCCTGTCGGTGGTCGCACTGAACGAGAAGCTCTTCGCGGTCAACGTGGGCTGGCGTCTCGCCTTTGGCCTCGGGGTGGTTCTGGGCTTGGGCGTCTTGATGGTGCGGCGCAACGTGCCTGAGAGCCCCCGCTGGCTGTTCATCCACGGCCACGAGCAGGAAGCCGACCGGGTCGTGGATGACATCGAGCGCCAGGTGCACGAGTCCACCGGCGAGGAGCTGACCGAGCCCGACGAAGAGATGACGGTCCATCAGCGAGCGACGATCGGGTTCGGTGAGATCGCCCGGACGATGTTCACGCGCTATCCCAAGCGCACCCTGCTGGGCTTCTCGCTGTTCATCGGACAAGCGTTTCTCTACAACTCCGATCCTGTTCGGCTACGCCACCCTGCTCAAGACCTTCTTCGGGACCGCGACGGGCGACGCTCCCTATTACCTGATCGCCTTTGCTGTGGGCAACCTGCTCGGGCCG
>JALYZB010000110.1 GCA_030945945.1 Actinomycetota bacterium
GAGGACCTTGCCCTTCTGGGGCTTCTCCTTGGCGGTGTCGGGCAGGACGATTCCACTCGCAGTGGTCTCCTCCTCCTCGATGGCCCGAACGATCAGGCGATCGCCGAGGGGCTTGAGCTTCATGTGATCAGACCTCCGGTTGGCGTTGCGAAACGTGTGCTTGGCACTCGTACACCCAGAGTGCCAGCGCCCCAGCGACTATAGCTTGCGCACAGAGCGAATCAAGGCCGATTTGGCACTCTCGTGTTAAGAGTGCCAGCGACAGCGGCGCATCTTCACGCGCCCGAAAACCGGTCAGAAGGCCGGCCGCGGGTCAGCGACGGCGCAGGCGAACGAACCAGCGCCCGCGGTCGCTCCATGCTTCGCCGGCGCTGAGCGCGGCCTGCCCGGACAGCTCGGCGATCGACCCGGCCGACACCTCAGCCCAGGGGAACCAGTCGCTGATCGCGCCCGACGTCTCCAGGCGCGCCATCGTCTCGATCGAGCCCGCCGCGGGCGCGGCCAGCTCCACGAGCACTTCGCCGTCGGGTGTCAGCAGTTCGGAGACGCGAGACAGCAGCCGGACCGGGTTGCCGCCGATGCCGATGTTGCCGTCGAGCAGCAGGGCGCTGCGCCACCGCCCCGCCTGCGGCACATCCCCGAAGATCGATCCCACGATTGCGCTGACCCCGCCACCGCGGGCGAGATCCACGGCGACCGAGGAGAGGTCGACCCCCAGTCCGAACACCCCGCGGCGTGCGAGCGCATGGAGATGACGCCCGGGGCCGCAACCGACGTCGAGCACCGGCCCGTCGATCTTCGCCAGCGCCCGCTCGTCGACATCGTCGGCGGCGGCGACCCAGCGATCCACGTAGAGCGGCCGGACCGAGCCGTCGCGCAGGCGGGCGACCGGCCGCAGGCCACCGTCGCGCGCCGTCAGCAGGGCCTCGGAGTAGAGCGCGATCGGCGCGTTCATCGGCCGAGCTCCGCCAGCGCCCGGGCAAACCGTGACCCCGGCACCTGCGCCGCCACCGCATGCGCATCGGCGATCGTGTCGACGTCGCGCAACGGCGACTGCTCGTGGGTCCGCAGGCCGAGCTGTGAGAAGCGCGCGCGCTGATGGCGCAGCGTCGACTCCGAACTCATCGGCACCCCGACAAACGCATCCGCGCGCCCACAGCGCAGACCGACGCTCCAGTAGCCACCGTCCACGGCGGGGCCGAGCACGGCGTCACAGCGGGCCAGGGCCTGCTGGCCATCGATCAGCAGGGCGGCGGTCAGCTGCGGCGTGTCCATCCCGACCAGCAGAGCCGGCCCGCGGACGTCCGCGAAGGCATTGGCGAGCCGCTCGTCCAGGCCGGCTCCGCGCTGGGCGATGACCTGCCACCCGGGTCGCTGCCAGCGCCGGTCGTCGCCCTCCAGGACGAGGATCCGGCGCGCGGCCGGGACCGACGTGACCACATCGAGCGTGTCGTGCAACGCCGCGGCGGCGAGCCCGGCGGCCTGCTCGGGGCTGCACGGCGGGCACAGCCGGGTCTTGGAACGTCCCGGCTGTGGATCCTTGGCGATAACCAGGATCGCCGGCGGCGTCATGCCGCGGCTCTGAGCGGCGCGCGAGCGAATTCCGCCATGCCCTGCGCGAAGTCCTCGTGAGCAGCGAAGCCGAGCCCATCACGCGCCCGCGCGGCGCAGGCAAACACATGGCGGACGTCGCCCAGGCGGTATTCGCCGGTGACCACGGGACGCGGGGCGCAGGGCCCGTGCGCGTCGCTCAGGGCCTGGGCCATCTCCAGGATGCTCCTCGGCCGGCCGCTGGCGATGTTCAACGCTCCGGACGACACACCGTCAGCACACAGCGCGGCCACGTTGGCGCGCGCGACGTCACGGACGTGGACGAAGTCTCGCAGCTGCCCGCCATCCTCGAAGACCCTCGGGGCATCGCCGCGGGCCAGCGAGCTGGCGAAGATCGAGGCGACACCGGCGTACGGCGTGTCACGGGGCATCCTTGACCCGTATACGTTGTGGTAGCGCAAAGAGATGACCGTGGCCCCGGATTCGCGTGCGAACGAGGCGCACAGGTGCTCCTGGTGCAGCTTGGTGGCGGCGTAGACGTTGCGCGGGTCAAGCCGCCCGGACTCGCTGATCGCCCCGGGGGTCAACGGGCACGCGCAGACCGGGCATGGCGCCTCGAAGCGCCCGGCGTCCAGGGCGGCGACCGATCGCGGTCCCGGTGTGACCGTCCCGTGCTCGTCACAGACATAACGGCCCTCGCCGTACACGACCATGCTGCTGGCCAGGACGAGACGACCGCGGAAGCCGCGGGCCGACAGCTGGGCGAGCAGGACGGCCGTGCCGAGATCGTTGTGGCTCACGTAGTCCGGTGCATCGCCCATGTCGACGCCGAGACCGACCATCGAGGCCTGGTGGCAGACCGCGTCCACTCCGTCCAGGGCGCCCGCCACCGCATCGCGGTCACGGACGTCGGCGCGGCGGAACTCGGCGCCGGGATTCAGGTAGTCGGGCTCGTTCCGATGCGCGAGCGCCAGCAGCAGGTCGAGCACGACGACGTCGTGTCCGTCGCCGACCAGCGCGTCGACGACGTGTGAGCCGATGAACCCGGCGCCCCCGGTGACGAGGATCCTCATGCCGGGTGAATCTAGGGAATCCGAGCGGCCGTGAAGCCCGCCGGGACCTGGGTTTCTCGATTCGTAAGAACCTAGGCATAAATTCCCGATCGTGGTGGACGTCATCCTTCCCGTCCTCGACGAGGCCGAGGCGATACCGATCGTGCTCGCGGCGTTCCCGGCCGGCTTTGACCCGCTCGTGGTCGACAACGGGTCGACCGACGGCTCGGCCGATGTGGCCCGGCGCCTGGGCGCCCGGGTCGTTTCCGAGCCCCGGCGCGGTTTTGGCGCCGCTTGCTTCACGGGACTGGCGGCGGCGCGCTCGGACCTCGTATGCTTCATGGATTGCGACGGCTCGCTGGATCCCGTCCAGCTCCCGGTGGTGACCGAGCCGGTCGCCGCGGGCCGCCTTGACCTCTGCCTCGGGACTCGGCGCGCCGTGCGCGGCGCCTGGCCATTGCATGCCCGGTTGGCCAACCAGGCTCTGGCGCTGCAGCTGCGCCATCGGTCCTCGGTGGCGATCTCGGACCTGGGCCCGATGCGCTGCGCGCGGCGCCAGTCGCTGTGCGACCTCGCTCTAAAGGATCGTGGCTTCGGCTGGCCGTTGGAGATGGTGTTGCGCGCTGCCGCCGCGGGCTGGCGGGTCGGTGAGGCTCCGGTCTCCTACGGGCCCCGGGCCGGGGGCCGATCCAAGGTCTCGGGCAGCGCGCGCGGCAGCATGCGCGCCGCACGTGACATGAGCCGGGTGCTCCGGGAGCTCGGGTGAACAACGACCGGATCCGCCGGCTGATGGCCGAGCCGCCACCGGGCCCGTTTCGGCCCGGCTTCTGGCGCAGTCCGCTGCGCGGCGCCTGGCTGACGTCCTTTCTCGGGTCGTGCCTGCTGATCCTGATCACGGTGGTGGCGGTGAGCGGGCTGATCTCGCACTCGGCCTACCAGCCGGGAGCCGGGCACAACTCGATCGTTCCACCGGGTGGCGACGTCGGCCCGCTCATCTCGCTGCCGTCGTCCAGCCCCGCCTGGGCCTACGCGTTCACCCAGGGCGCTCACGTGACAATCGGCCTGATCGCGATCCCGCTGCTGCTGGCCAAGCTGTGGTCGGTGATCCCGCGGCTGTTCGCCTGGCCGCCCACCGCAAGTCCCGCCCAGGCGATCGAGCGCCTCTCGATGCTGCTGCTCGTCGGCGGGGCCCTGTTCGAGTTCGCCACCGGCGTGCTCAACATCCAGCTCTTCTACCCGTGGCACTTCGGTTTCGTCCTCGCCCACTACTACGGGGCATGGGTCTTCATCTCCGCTCTCGTCGTGCACGTCGGCGTCAAGCTGCCGACGATTCGGGGCGCCTACCGGACCCACGGCGTGCTCAAGCCACTGCGCGACAACCTCGCCCAGACCCGGCCGGCGCCGTATGAGCCCGGCGGCCTGGCCCCCGCCCAACCGGCCGCGGCGACGATCAGCCGCCGCGGTCTGCTCGGCATCGTCGGCGGCGCCTCGCTCGCCCTGCTGATCGCCAACCTCGGGGAAACGATCGGGGGGCCGCTGCGCCGTTTCGCGTTCCTCGCTCCCCGCGGCCGCGTGTTCGGCACCGGGCCCAACGCCTTCCCGGTCAACAAGACCGCACAGTTCGTGAAGGTCACCGCGTTGGCGAGCAACCCCAACTGGAAGCTGACGGTCTCCGGCCGCAGCTCGCGACAGTTCTCCCGAGCGCAGCTGATGGCGCTGCCCCAGCACACCTACACGATGCCGATCGCCTGCGTCGAAGGCTGGTCGACCACCCAGAGCTGGACCGGGGTACGCCTGGCCGACCTGGCCGGTCTCGTCGGCGCCTCGCACTCGGCGATCCTCGAGGTGCGCTCGCTGCAGCAGGCCGGGCCGTTTCGCGCGGCCGCCTACCCCGCCGATCAGGTCCGCGACGACCACGCACTGCTCGCACTGTGCGTCAACGGCGCCGACCTGTCATTGGATCACGGATACCCGGCGCGGATCATCATCCCCGCGTTGCCCGGTGTGCACTGCACCAAATGGGTTGCCTCGATGCGCTTTGCCGAGGCGTGATGACCGGCTTCAAGCGGCTCTACGGCTCACACCCGCTGCACCTCGGGGCGCATCTCGTGATGTTCTTGGTCGCCGGATGGGCGATCACTCAGATCCTCGGCGGCGGAAACGCGATCAACTGGCTCGTCTGGTTCATCGGCGCGGCCCTGCTGCACGACCTCGTGCTGCTGCCCATCTACTCGCTGCTGGACTCAAGGCTCGAGCGCAGCGCACGTTTTGGCCGCCGCGGGCAATCCGACCCTGCCACCCGTCAGGCGTCCTTCACACCGGTCGTCAACCACTTTCGGGTCCCCGCGGCGATCGCCGGAATCCTGCTGCTCGTGTACTTCCCGGTCATCCTCGGCTACTCGAGCACCAACTACTTCCACGACACCGGCCATGCCCTGACCGGATACACCCGCAACTGGCTACTGGTCAGCGTCGGCCTGTTCGTCTGCTCGGGGCTGGTCTACCTGGTTCGGGTCATCCGCCGCCCGGCCTCCCCACCGACGCCCGGGTCCACGTCTGCGCCAATGCCGGGCCCCGCCGGTGAGCAGTCACCCGGCTAGCGCCTCCGGACGCCCGGTCGTCATCGCTCGCAGGTCGCTCCCCGCCGGTCTCGTCGCCGCGACCGCGGTCACGGCCATCGCCGGCCTGTGGCTGACCCTCAGCGGGACCTACCTGGGGACGCCTCTGGCTCCGTTTCTGATGAGCTGGGCACCGCACCCGGCGTGGCCGGTCGTGATCGGCGTGGTCGTGTCGCTCGGGGCGGCGGCCCTCGCCCCCTGGGCGATGGCGAGAATCCGTGGGAGCGTGACGTTCGGCGCTGTCCTGGCCACCGGCAGCCTGGCCGTCGGCCTGGCGGTCAACGCGGCCCGCACGGGCCCCTCCGGATGGAGCCACGTCTTCGATCTCGGCGGTCACGGATCGGTTGAGGCCAGCCGTGAATACCTGCCTGCGCTCGCCCAGCTGCACCAGGGCGTGCACTACTACGTCGGGCACTTCGCCTCCCTGCTGCCGCATCTGCCCACCCACACCAAGGGCAACCCCCCGGGGCCGGTCGTGGCGATGCACCTGCTCGGCATCACCACCGCCGGCCGGCTGGCCGCCGTCTGCATCGCCGCCACCGCGCTGTCAGCGCCTCTGGCCTACCTGCTCGGCCGCGAACTGGGCGACGAGCGGCGCGGGCGCCTGGCCGGGATCCTGATGATCTTCGCGCCGGCGGCGGTGCTGTTCGGTGTGACCTCGGTCGACGCCGTGTTCACCGCGCTCGGGACCGCGGCCGCCTGGCTGCTCGTGTCACCACGCGTCGGAAGGCGAGCAGCCGGCTGCGCCCTGGTCGCCGTCGCCTCGTTCTCCTCCTGGTTATTGCTGGCGATCCCGGTCTGGGCGGTGCTGGTCACGCTGCGCCGCGAGGGTGCCCGCGCCGCCGCCGCGCTCGCGGTCGCGGCGGCGGGCGCGGTGCTGCTGCTCACCGTCGTGCTCGCCGTCCTGCTCGACTATGACCCGGTGGGAATCCTACGCGCCCTGGCCCGGATGTACAGCGCCGGCGCGGCCGCGCACCGGCCCTACGTGTTCTGGCTGTTCGGCTCTCCGGCCGCATGGACGGCGATGCTCGGGCTCCCGATCGCCTGGTTCGCGGCGCGCGCCCTGAGCGGCGGCGACCCGGCGGCGCTGGCCCTGGTCGCGTTGATCGTGGTCAGCACCGTAGCCGGCTTCACCAAGGCCGAGACCGAGCGGATCTGGCTGCCGTTCGTCCCGCTGGCCTGCGTCGCCGCCGCGGCGCTGCCGATCGGGCGCCTGCGACCACTGCTCGGAGCGCTCGCGGTGCAGTCCCTGGCCGTCGAGGTGCTGTTCGAGACGCTCTGGTGAGCGCGCTGCGACAGCCCCGCCACGCCGCAGCGCTGCTCGCGGTCGTGCTGGTCACAGC
>JALYZB010000114.1 GCA_030945945.1 Actinomycetota bacterium
CACGATCAGCGTCACCGAGATCCCCTCCATGCCGAGCAGCGACCGGGTGACCGCGCGGATGTCCCCGAAGGCCAGGATGGCGATGATGACCGCGGCGACGAGCGCGATGACGATGTAGTCGGCCCCGTTCCAGATGCCCGAGCCGTGGAAGAAGGCGACCCCGAAGGTGCCCGCCTCCGCCGTTGACGCGCACGTGAAGGCCAGGTAGGTGCCCAGCAGCGCCCAGCCGGAGAAGAAGCCCGCCTGCGGGCCGAGGGTGATGCCCGAGAAGGCGAACACCGAGCCGGCGTGGCTGAAGTACCGCGAGAGCCGGATGAACGAGTAGGCGACCAGCAGCACACCGATGGTGGCGAAGATGAAGGCCAACGGCGCGGCGCGGCCGATCAGCGCCGCCGCCCCCGCCCCGTTGAGCGCCATCGCGGCGGTCGGGGCCATGATCGCGATCGAGAGCGCGATCGCCTCCCAGAAGCGCAGCTCGCGGCGCAGCCCCGGCCTCGTGGTCTGATCCGCGTCGCTCACGAGGCCGACAGACTATCGATCGCGTCAACGGCCTCAGGTCTGGCAGACCGGGCACCAGTAGGTGGTGCGTCCGCCGATCGTCGCGCGCGCCAGCGGCGCGTGGCCGCAGCGCGGGCAGGCACCCTCGTACCGCCGGGCCTGGCTAAAACGGCCGGTGTGGACGCCGCCCTTGCGGTGCGCCGAGCGAATCGCCGCGCGCAGTTCGCGGCGCAGGCGGTCGAGGTCCTCGAGGCTGAGCTCGTTGACCCGGCGATCCGGCGCGATCCGCGCCTGCCACAGCATCTGGTCGGCGAGCAGGTTGCCGACCCCGGAGATCCACTTCTGATCGAGCAGGCGGGCCTTGACCGGAGCCCGCCCGGCTCCGATCCGTTCGCGGAACGCGGTGCGCCCCACGTCGGCCGCGTCGGGCCCGACATGGCTGTAGTCGGGGTTGATGACGGCGCGCCCGAGCCGGCGCTTGTCGCGCAGCGCCATCCGGGTTCCGTCCGCAAACGCGATCGAGAAGCGGTCCCAGCGCGGCGTCGACGGCGTGGCGCCGTCGAGCACGATCCGACCGGCCATCCCGAGATGCAGCCCCAGGGTCGGGCCGTCCTCGGTCTCCAGCCAGAGGAACTTTCCACGGCGGTTGGCCGAGACGAAGGTGTGACCGATCAGCGCATCGGCGATCTCCCCGGGTGCGTGAGGCCGGCACACATAGGTGTCGGCGTCGTCCACGGCGGCGATCTGTCGCCCGACCACCCGTTCCAGGATGGTGCGGGCGCGTTCGGCTTCGGGCAGCTCGGGCATCGCCTGATCAAGCCTAGAGCTGCGGGGATCTCGGCCGCCGCGCCGATCTGCCAAGGTCTGTCGGAAGATGGCCTTGATCGTCCAACGTCACCCCGCCGGCCTCACCGTCCACGAGACGGGCGCGATGGGGCGCGCGATGCACGCCCTGCGCGACGGCGAGCGAACCTGGCTGATCGATCCCTTCCGTGCCGCCGAGTTCCGCGACGCGCTGGGCGAGCTGCCTCCGCTGGCCGGCGTCATCCAGCTGCTCGACCGCCACAACCGTGACTGCACCGAGATCGCCGGCAGCCTCGATCTGCCGCTGCACCGGATCCCGGCCCGGGTGCCCGACAGCGGCCTGGAGGTCGTGCGGGTCATCTCCCAGCGGTTCTGGAACGAGGTCGCGCTGTGGGCGCCGGGCACCCGAACGCTGGTCATCGCCGAGGCGGTAGGTACCGCGCCGTTGTTCGCGCTCGACCGTCCGGCGGGTGTGCACCCGATGCTGCGCCTGCTGCCCCCCCGCCGCGCCCTCTCGGGCTACACGCCCGACCAGCTGCTGGTCGGCCACGGCCCGGCGCTGGTCTCCGGCGGGGCCCAGGCGCTCGCAGAAGCGCTCTCGGCCGCACGCACGGACATGCCGAAGTTACTGCTGAAGCTCCCCTCGGCGCTTCGTTCCGCGACCTAGTCGCGAACGCCTCAGAGGTTGATCGCCTTCTCGCCGCCTCGTCGGAGCCCGGTCCTGCGAGCATCTCCGTCATGCTCCCCTTCCCGACCGCCGCTGCCGATGGCAGCTGACGCCGTTCAGCTCGCCGTCGGCGAGCGCACGGTGCGGATCTCCAGTCCTGACCGCGTCTACTTCTCGGCCCGCGGCGAGACCAAGCTCGACCTCGTCAACTACTACCTGAGCGTCGGGGACGGGATCGTCCGGGCGCTGCGCGAGCGGCCGTGCATGCTGCACCGGTTCCCACGCGGGGTTGACGGAGACAAGGTGCACCAGAAGCGCGTCCCGCCCGGTGCGCCGGACTGGCTGCAGACCGTTCGGATCCACTTTCCGCGCTTTGACCGCACGGCCGACGAGCTGTGCGTAACCGAGTTGGCCTCGGTGATCTGGGCGGTGCAGATGTCCACGGTCGAGTTTCATCCCTGGAACTCACGGCGGCCCGATGTCGAGCGCCCGGACGAGTGGCGGATCGACATCGATCCGATGCCCGACTGCTCGTTTGCCCGAGTGCGTCGGGTGGCCGGCGTCGCGCACGAGGTGCTGGACGAGCTCGGGATCACCGGCTGGCCAAAGACCTCCGGCGGCTCGGGGATCCATATCTACGTGCGGATCGAGCCGCGCTGGGGATTCGGGGAGGTCCGCCGGGCCGCACTCGCCTTCGCACGGGAGGTCGAGCGCCGAGCCCCGGCGGATGCGACGACGACCTGGTGGCGCAAGGATCGCGAGCCTGACAAGGCATTCGTGGACTACAACCAGAACGCCCGCGACCACACGATCGCCAGCGCCTACTCGGTGCGCGGGGTCAGTACCGGGACCGTATCGACGCCGATCACCTGGGAGGAGATCGCCGACGTCGAGCCCGGCGCGCTGACCATCGCCACCGTGCCCGAGCGGTTCGCGCGCCTCGGTGACCTGCACGCCGGCATCGACGATCGGGGCTACTCGCTGGCGCCGCTGCTGGAATGGGCCGAGCGCGATCAGCTCGAGACCCCCCCCGAGCCAGACTGACCGGCTACTCGGCCTCGGTCTCCGGCCAGCGCGCGCCGTCCCACACCGCGCCGAGCTCGATCTGCTCGAGCGTCTCATCGGTCCGGCGATCGGCGACCATCGCCTCCAGCGCGGCACCGACCGACGGCGCCCACAGCTCACGCATCACCGCCGGGGCGCCGCTCGCGTCACGCAGCTCGGTCCACTCCAACTGCACCCGGTCGGGCCGGGGTTGGTCCGCGAAGCCGTCGGGATCCGGATGCTCGAACAGGGTGATCTTCGCGCGCCAGCCATGGGGGCAGAGCTCGGACATGACCGCTCGCGAGCGCAGCTCGGCGCTGGCTGCCGCCTGCAGCGTTCGAAGACGGCGGCGCCGGGCGCGCACCCGCTGACGAACACGCGGGACGAAGCGCTCGAGCCGGGGCACGAACAGCACCGCGGCGAGCACGCCGATTCCGAGCAGCAACAACGGATCGAGCAGACTGACCGGCCGCGGGTGATACCGCTCACCTCCCCACTGGATCATGAACACCAGCATGGCTCCACGGTACCTCGTCCCGACCGGCGGTCAAGTCAGTTTCCCGGGATCGACCGGGCCGTTAGGCTCGTGGTGATGCTGCGCATGGCGGTGCTGATCGAAGCTGGCCACCGCGCCGACGCCGCGATCGCGGAAGCGGTCGCGCTCGCGGGCTCCGAGCCGATCTCCGCGACCCTCGTCGCCGTCGTTCCGCATGCGCGGGGACGCGGGTGCGCGGTGTCGGCGACCCCGCTCAACGAGGCGATCGAGCAAGCCGCCGGCGTCGACCTGTGGAACGCGGGGCAACGGCTCGGTGACTGCGACCGGCGGATCCTGCGCGACGGTCTGGATCCGAGCCTGCTCGAGTGGGTGGCGGCCGAGGGCTTTGACCTCGTGCTGCTGCCCCGCAGACGGCGCCGGGTGCGGGGTGGGCACCCCGAGGCGGCGCGCCTGCGCGCGGTTCCCGGGCTGCAGGTCCGCGTGCTCTGAGCGCGCCGGCCGCCGTGCTCTGCGCGCTGCGGGCTCGCTGCGCAGGGCACCCGCCCGCCCTTCCCGAGCAGAGCGCGACCCGTGGCGTCCCAACAGCTTCCCGCAGACCTCGGGAGATGGCCGGTTGGCAACGCGCCTGGCCCGGTCGCCCGGCGGCTGCACGTCAGCCGTCCCTTCCACGTCGGGCGTACCACCTGGTGCCTGACCGCCGACCGACCGAGCCGCGGCGTGCTCAAGGTTCGCCACGGGATCATCCAGGAGGTCGGGATCGCGCCGGCCCGCCTGGTCAGGACCCGGGCGGCGGGGTGCTTCTTCCGCAGCTTCCTCTAGACCTCGAGCACGAGCTTGCCCAGGTTCTCACCCCGGAACAGCCGCAACAGCGTGTCGGGGAACGCCGCGACCCCACCGGTGGCGATGTCCTCGAAGGTCTTCAGCTGCCCGGAGCCCAGCCAGCCGCCCATCTCCTTGGCCGCCTCCCCGATCTGATCGGCGAAGTCAAAGACCAGGAAGCCGGTCATCGTGGCGCGGTTGACCAGCAGCGACATGTAGTTCGCCGGGCCACGCATCTGACCGGTCTCGTTGTACTGCGAGATCGCCCCGCAGATCACGACCCGCGCGTGTCGGCGCAGCTGCGCAAGGGCCGCATCGAGAATCTCACCGCCGACGTTGTCGAAGTAGACGTCGATCCCCTGCGGACAGTGCTCGTGCAGCTTCTGGGCGACGTTCTCGGACTTGTAGTCGATGCAGGCGTCGACGCCGAGCTCCTCGACGACGTGACGGCACTTCTCCGGACCGCCGGCGATCCCCACCGCTCGGCAGCGCTTGAGCTTGGCGATCTGGCCGACGATGCCGCCGACGGCCCCGGCGGCACCGGAGACCACGACCGTGTCGCCCTCCTTGAGCTTGCCGACCTGTAGCAGACCGAAGTACGCGGTCATGCCGGGCATCCCCAGCGCACTCAGCCAGACCGGCAGCGGCGCGACGTCGGGGTCGACTCTCGTGACCGCATCTCCGGCGACGATCGCGTATTCCTGGGCCCCGAGCACGCCGCTGACGTGGTCGCCGACGGCAATGCCGGAATGGTTGGAGGCGATCACCTCACCGGCCGCGCCGGCCCGCATCACCTCGCCGATGCCGACCGGGGGCAGGTAGGAGCGGGCGTCGTTCATCCACCCGCGCATCGCCGGGTCCAACGAGATGTACTTGACCTTGACAAGCACCTCACCGTCCGCGGGCTCACCGACGGGCTCCTCGGTGTGCTCCCAGTCGGAGTCCTTGGGCAGGCCCTGCGGCCGGGCAGCGAGCCGGATCTGGTGGTTGACGGCGTCCATGGTCTCTCCTTGGTGGGGGCGGGCGCAGCGTATCGTGGCGGCGATGAGTGCTCCTGGCGGCTCCCATTACGACGCGATCATCGTCGGAGCCGGGCACAACGGACTCGTCGCCGCCACGCTGCTGGCCCGGGAGGGCCGGCGGGTGCTCGTGCTCGAGCGCTGCGACCGAGCCGGCGGCGCGGCGGTGTCGGCGTCACCGTTCGCCGGTGTCGACGCTCGGCTGTCGCGCTACTCCTACCTGGTCAGCCTGTTCCCGCGAGCGCTGCTGGCCCAGCTCGGGGTCGACGTGCCGATGCGCCGGCGGCGCGTCTCCTCCTACACCCCGCTCGAGGACGACGGGCTGCTGATCTGCGATGACGAGGCCCGGACCCGGGCGTCGTTCACCCGCACGCTGGGCAGCGACCGCGGCTGGACGGCGATGCAGAGTCTGTCCGCGATGACCGAGCGGCTGGCCGGCCCGGCCTTCGGCTCACTCACCAAGCCGCTGCTGTCCCGCGACGCTTTCGCCGCCCTTGTCGCTGACCCCCCCGCGTGGACGGGGCTGTTCGAGCGGCCGCTCGGGTCGCTGCTGGAGAGGACCTTCGCCGATGACCTCGTGCGCGGGATCGTGGCTACCGACGCCCTGATCGGAACCTTTGCGGCGATGGACGACCCGGCCCTGCGTCAGAACCGATGCTTCCTGTACCACGTGATCGGCAACGGGACGGGCCGCTGGGACGTGCCGGTCGGCGGCATGGGCGCGGTCACCGATGCACTGATCACGGCCACCCGCGAGGCGGGCGCGGAGCTGCGGCTGGCGAGGACCGCAATCGCGGCGCAGCCCGGCGGCGACAGTGTGACCGTGGAATGCGCGGACGGCTCGTCAGCCCACGGGCGCCACCTCCTTTGCGGCGCGGCGCCGGCGGTGCTCGCCAGACTGCTCGGTGACCCACCCGCCGAGGACCCGCCCGAGGGCTGCCAGCTCAAGCTCAACCTGCTGCTCTCCCGCCTGCCGGCACTGCGCGACTCCGCGGTTGCGCCCGAGGACGCGTTCGCGGGCACCCTGCACGTCAACGAGGGCTACGCACAGCTCGAGACCGCCCACCGCGAGGCCGCGCTCGGCGTGCTCCCCTCGCTGCCGCCGTGCGAGGCCTACTGCCACTCGCTCACCGATCCGAGCATCCTCTCGCCCCCGCTGCGCGCCGCCGGGGTCCAGACGCTGACCATCTTCGGCCTGCATATGCCCGCGCGGCTGTTCGCCGGCGATCACGCAGCGGCCAAGGCACGGGCAGTGAGCGCCACGCTCGCCTCGCTGGACACCGTCCTCGCCGAGCCGATCGTCGACTGCCTGCTGGCGGGCGCCGACGGCGAGCCGTGCCTGGAGGCGCGCACGCCGCTCGAGCTCGAGGCCGAGCTTTGCCTGCCCGCCGGTCACATCTTCCACCGTGACCTCGCCTGGCCGTTCGCCGAGCACGACGGCGAGGTTGGAAGCTGGGGCGCGCAGACCGCCCGGCCCAACGTGTGGATCTGCGGTGCCGGGGCCCGCCGCGGCGGCGGGGTCAGCGGAATCGCCGGGCACAACGCTGCTCGCGCGGTGCTCGCCGCCGACGCGGCCTGACCGGCCGCTGACTGGACAGCCAGCTGTCCAGTTTGCGCGGCTTTCGTCCATCCCTGCCTGGGGTCCCTCGACATTCGGCCATGGGCCGCCTGGCTCGTCGCTCTCCTCACCGCCGTCCTGGTCTGCGCGATCGGCAGCGTCGCCTGTGCCGACGGCCCGGTCAGAGCCGACCCGCACTCCAACTTCCTGGTCAACCAGCTGCCGCAGTCCTGCAACCAGCCGACCTCGGCGGCCTGCCGGGACGCATCGGTCGGACTCCTCAACCGGGCCCGCGCCGACCTTGGCCAGGGCCGCTACCAGCTGCCCGCCAACTTCGATTCGGTCTCCCCGCAGATCCAGCAGTTCGTGCTCACCAACCTGGATCGGGTCCCGTACGGACTGCCGCCGCTTACGGGGATCCAGGACGGGCGCTCGGATGAGCTCGACGCGATCGCGCGGGATGCCGCCGGAGACCTGGCCACGCCGCAGCACACGCTACGCGCCCGCCAGGACCTGCTGACCGGGCTCGCCCGCGGCAACGATTCCCCCGGCCTCAACGCCGACCTGGTGATGTCCGAGCCGTCGGCCAGCCGCTTTGCGCGCGAGCTCGGTGACGACGAGCCAGCCTAGGGCGCGACGGCCACCCGCTCGCCGTCGGCCGCCACCGCGGCTCGCAGCGCCGGCTCAAAGCCCATCGGCCGAATGTCGAACAGAGCCATGCCGGACGGATCGCTGACCACTGTGGGCACCGCCAACCCCTCGACCAGCGGGCGCGCGACCCCGGCGTCCACCGGCGTGACCAGTCCGATCCACAGCGAGGACAGCCAGGGGGTGATGAAGGGAACCGGGATCCGCGGGCGAGGACGCACGCCGAGCACGACCGCCATCCGGTCGAGCATCTCTCCGTAGGTGAGCACGTCCGGACCGCCGATCTGGATCTCGCGTCCGGCCGTCGCCTCGATGCCGAGCGCCTCGGCGAGGTAGGTCAGGGTGTCCTCGATCGCGATCGGCTGGGTGTGATTCTGCAGCCAGGCGGGGCCGATCATCGCCGGCAGCCGCTGCACCAGATAGCGCAGCGTCCGGTAGGACTCACTCTCGGGCCCGACGACCATCCCGGCGCGGAAGTAGGTGAGTGGCGGACCCTGGCGCTGGAGCGTACGCGCGGTCTCGCGCCGGCTGCGCAGATGCTCTGACTCGGGACGGTCGCCGAGGCCGCCGAGGTACAGCACCCGTCCCACGCCCTCGCGTGAGGCCATCTCAGCAAACGCCTCGGCGGACTGGTGCTCGCGCGCAGCAAAGCCCTTGGGCCCCCCGCGGCCCATCGAGTGAATCAGATAGAAGGCGGCGTCGATCTCGCGCCCGAGGCCCTCCAGCGTCCGGGGATCCATGACGTCACCCTGGTGCAGCTCCATGCCGTGTCGCGCCAGCGCTTGGG
>JALYZB010000099.1 GCA_030945945.1 Actinomycetota bacterium
CGGCGGCGTCGGGGCCGAGCACCGCGACCATCCCGCCGCTGCCCGCCTCCCGGCCCGAGGTATCCATCAGGCGCCCGCGCAGGGCGACCAGGCGCACCCCGTCGGCTTCGGCAAGCGCGCCGGCGGCGACGAGTGCGGCGAGCTCGCCGAGCGAGTGGCCGGCCATGAAGTCCCCGGCGGGGCGGCCCAGCGCATGCCAGCCGGCCAGGCTGGCGGCGAAGATCGCCGGCTGTGCGAAGTGGGTGCCCTCGCCCGCGCGCGAGAACGGGTCCTCCCCGACGGCGTCGAGAACCAGCGCGAGCAGGTCGGGCCGCTCGCGCTCAACGGTGTCGCGCATGTCCGCGGTCTGGCTGCCCTGACCGGGGAACAGGATCGCGGTGGCGGGTCCTGTGCTCATCCGCTCCAAGCTACGCCGGGCACCGGCGCCGGATACAGGCCGACACAAGAGTTCCCCCCGTTCGGGGGGAGGCCGTTAGGCTCCGCGTCCGTGAGCCTTCCTGCCCCTCGTGATGGCGGCGCCGCCCTGGTGACGGGTGCCTCAGCCGGGATCGGCACCGAGCTGGCCCGTCAGCTCGCCCGGCGCGGTCACAGTCTCGTGCTCGTCGCCCGGCGGAAGGACCGGCTCGACGCCGTCGCTGCGGAGCTGAGCCAGGCGCACGGCATCCGGGCCGAGACGCTCGGCTGCGACCTTGGCAAGGCCGCCTCACGCAACCGCCTCCACGGCCGGGTCACGTCCCTGGGCCTCGAGATCGACGTGCTCGTCAACAACGCCGGCTTTGCCACCGGCGGCGCCTTTCATGAGTCTGACCCGGTGCGCGAGCTCGAGCAGGTGCGGGTGCTCGTCGAGGCCCCGGTCGCCTTGACCTCGGCCTTCGCCCCGGACATGGTCCGCCGCGGCTCCGGGGCGATCCTCAACGTCGCCTCCGTGGCCGGCATGCAGCCGCTGCCCTACTCGGCCGGCTACTCGGCGGCCAAGGCCTACGTGCTCACCTTCTCCGAGGCCGTGCATCACGAGCTGAGTGGGCTCGGAGTGACCGTGACCGCGCTCGCCCCCGGGCCGGTGACGACGGACTTCTGGGAGGTCGCCGGCTGGGAGGCGGCCGGGCGCTCGTTTGAGTCCTCGGTCCCGCGCCCGGCCTGGGTCACGGCCGAGCAGGCCGCCCGGACCGGGATCGAGGGGCTGGAGCACGGCAGTCGCGTGGTCGTTCCCGGCGTGCCGATCCGCACCGCGATGCTCGCCTCGCGCTATCTCCCCCACGCGCTCAAGCTGCCGGTGATCGAGCGCGTCATGCGCCGCCGCTGAAAGCGGCCGGCGACCGTCGGTCAGTTCAACAGTCCGACCCGCTGAGCGCGCTGGACGGCCTCGGCCCGATTGCGGGCCCCGAGCTTGCGGTACACGGCGCTCGTGTGCTCCTTGACGGTATGCGGCGAGAGGAACAGCGCCTCGGCGATCTCCCGGTTGGTCGAGCCGGCCGCGATCAGGTGCAGGACCTCGCGCTCGCGCTCAGACAGGGGCGGCGCCGGCTGCTCGGCGGTCGGCGCGAACACGGTGGCCCCGAGCCCGACCATCCGCACCGCGCGGGCGACCTCACGCGCCTCCCAGTCCTTGGAGACAAAACCCGATGCGCCGGCGGCGCGGGCCGCGGCCGGGGACATCCGCCCCGCCCCGGAAATGAGCAGTACCCGGGTGGACGGCGACGCGCGGCGGATCGAGTCACACACGTCCGCGCCGGACTCGCCATGCAGGAACAGGTCCACGAGGGCGACGTCGGCGGGGAAGTCGCGCAGGAGCTCCAGCGCCTCGGTACCGGTGCGCGCGGCCAGGCAGCGTGCCACCCAAGGCTGCTCACCGAGCAGGACGCGGAAGCCCCAGTGCACGACGTCGTGATCGTCGACCACGAGCACACGCAGCTTGCGCTCCGCCGCGCGCGGGCCGGCGGGCGGCGGGCTTGGCTGCGGAGTCACGCCGGCGCGTCCGTGCGCGGGACGACGAGTCGTACCCGCCAGCAGCCACCCGCCGGCACCCCGAAGTCGACCACCCCACCGTGTTGGAGCGCCTCGAAGGCCGCCAGGCGCAGGCCCATCCCGGCCCCACGAGCGCCGGGACCGACCCCATCGTTGCGGATCTCCAGGGTGAAGGTGTCCTGATCGCCGCTGACGGTCACGACCACGCGCGTCGGCTTGGCGTGCTTGGCGACGTTGCGCAGCGCCTCGGCCAGGACGGACTGGGCCAGCGGCTCGATCTCCCCGGGGACGGTGACCGCCGCTGGCCACTGCACCTCGATCGGCGGCCCGGGCGCAGCGGCCACGCGCTCAAGTTCGGCGGCGAGCGTCGAGCCCGTCTCGGAGGGCAGGGCGGCCAGCGGCCGCTCCAGCGCCGAGCGCAGATCACCGAGCGCCCTGCCCATCTCGACCCGGCAGCGGTCGCGCTCGGCGTCATCGAACGAGCGCTCGGCGCTGAGCGCCAGAGACACCCCGAATAGTCGCTGCATGACCCGCTCGTGGATCTCGCGTGCGAGCTCCAGCCGCTCCCCCAGGCGTTGGTTTCGCTCCTGCTGTCGGGTCGCGTTGCGTGCTGTGGCCACCAGTGCCGCGGTTTTGCCCAGCGTCCAGAGCAAGTGGCGTTCCCCGTCGGTCAGCTCGAAGCGACCGCCGCCGCGATCGGCGCAGATGACGCCGAAGTTCCGGCCGGCCGCGCTCAGCGGCGTGCACACCAGCGTCGTGATCCCCAGCAGCTGGGCGTACTCGGGCGGGACGGCGTCCTCGAGATCCGCAGCGACCACGATCACCGCGTCTTCCAGCAGCGCGCGCTGGGCGACCGGGGTCGAGATCAGGGTCGGGGTCGGCTCCAGGGTGGCCAGCTGCGCGAACGACGTGCCGTGTGAGCCCACCGCTCGGACCCGTCGGCGGCCGGCGTCGGCCATGAAGATTGCCGCGCGGCGCATCGTCGTCAGCCGGCAGATCGCCTCGCAGATGCGGTCATAGAACTCCGTCGAGGTGGTCTCGGTGTCAAGCTCGGCCAGCAGCTCGACGAACACCTCGAGCGGCTCGACACCTGCGAACAGCGACGCCGGCCGCGGACTGCTCACGCAGCCTCCGTTTGCACCTCGTAGAGCCGGCGGGTCTTGTACAGGGTGGTCCGCTCCGCCGCGGGACGGCCCGCGCGGTGGGCGGCGGCGACCAGTTCGTCGGGCTCGAGCCGGGTTCCGTGGTAGCTGCCCGCCATCCGCGAGATCGACTCCTCCATCAGCGTGCCGCCGAGGTCGTTTACCCCCCAGCGCAACGCCTCGGTGGCCGCGTCCAGGCCCATCTTGACCCAGCTGGCCTGCAGGTTGGTCACCGTCTCACCGAGGGCGAGGCGGAACACCGCCGTGTGCTTGAGGTTCTCCTCGCGGGAGATCTCCTCCACGCCGTGGGTGCGCCCGAGCAGGGTGTGGAACGGAATGAAGGACAGCGGAACGAATTCGGTGAAGCCACCGGTCCGCTCCTGTAGCTCGCGGACGACGCGCATGTGCTCAGCCAGCTCCGAGGGCTCCTCGATGTGTCCGAACATAACCGTCGCGGTTGAGCTGATTCCCTCGGCGTGCGACGCCTCGATCACCTCCACCCACCGGGCGACGGGGAGCTTGTTGGGCGAAATGCGCTCGCGGACCCCGTCGTGCAGGACCTCGGCCGCGGTGCCGGGGGTCGAGCCCAGGCCGGCTTCGCGCAGCCGCGAGAACACCTCTCGGGGAGCCAGCCCGCTGACCTCGCACATGTGGGAGACCTCCATCGGCGAGTAGGCGTGCAGGTGCAGCTGGGGCGCGATCTGCTTGGCGAAGCGCAGCCACCCGAGGTAATCGTCGAGCGTCCAGTCGGGATGGATGCCGGACTGGATGCATAGCTCAGTGGCACCGGCCTCGACGGCGTCCTGCACGCGCTGCGCGAAATCCTCGCGCGAGTGCTCGTAGGCGTCGGGCGAACGCTTGGACTGCCCGAACCCGCAGAAGGCGCAGCCGACGATGCACACGTTGGACACGTTGATGTTGCGGTTGACCACGAAGGTGACGGTGTCGCCGGCCAGCCGGCGGCGCAGCTCATCGGCCGCGCTGCGCAGGTCCTCGATCACCGCCGGACGCTGCTCGGCAAACAGCGCAGTCAGCTCCTCCCCGGTTAGCGGGTGCCCGTCGCGGGCGCGCTCGATCGCCCGTGGCGCGGCGTCATCGGCGACCCGCAGCTCGGTCCGGCGCCCGCTACCGCGGCGGGGGATGAAGGACCAGTAGCGGCTGGTGATCACGTCGAGCACCGGCGGCGCGATCCACTCGGCGGAGATGTACTCGGGATAGACGCACAACCGCTCGGACAGCGCGACCCCGTCAGCGGCCAGGCGCTTGCGGACCTGGGTCGGTGACGGGAAGGGGTGCTCAGGCGAGATGTGATCGCCGTTGGCGCTCAGCCCACCGAGGTCGGTGGCGCCGGCGCCGACCAGCTGGGGCCACCAGTCGGCCAGGTTGGGGGGGACCTGGATCCCAATCTCGGGCATCAGGCGGCGAGCCTCGGCGACCAGCCGGGTCATGTCCTGAACGCTGACCGGCGAAGCCCAGGATGGCGCGTCGAGCTGGGGCCCGTGCCCGACGCCCGTGCGCCAGTACTCCGCGGCCGCGTCGCCGGCGATCTCGGCCGGCTCGCGGCCGTAGTAGCTCTGGTGGGGTACGAAGTTCTGGAGGATGATCTCCTGCAGGTGGCCGTAGCGCGCGTGGACCTCGGCCAGCGCAGCCAGCGAGGCCATCCGCTCCTCCTCGGTCTCCCCGATCCCGACCAGGATCCCGCTCGTGAACGGGATCTTCAGCTCCCCGGCGGCGGCGATCGTCTCCAGTCGGTGAGCAGGATGCTTGGTCGGCGAGCCGGCGTGGACAGTGTCCATCAGCCGCTCGGCCACTGACTCGAGCATCAGCCCCTGCGACGCGGTCACCTCGCGCAGCGCAGCCAGGTCCTCGCGGCCGATGACCCCGAGATTGGTGTGGGGCAGCATCCCGCGCTCCAGCGCCTGCTCGCAGACCCAGACGACGTAGGCGGTGAAGTCGGCAAAGCCGTAGTCCGACAGGCGCGCGGCGACGCCGGCGCTGTGATCGGGGGCCTCGCCGGTCAACACCAGCAGCTCCTTGGCCCGGTGGCGGCCCGCCGCCCGGTCGAGCATCTCTCCCACCGCCGTCGGCGCATGCAGGTGCGGCTGATGGGTGGCGAAGGCGCAGTACTTGCAATAGCACTGGCACGTCCGCGACAGAGACAGGGCGTAATTGCGGCTGAACGTGACCCGGCGACGCATCTGAGCCGATTCTACGAAGGGCACGTCACCGGCGCGGGACGGAGTCTTATCCTGCCGTCGGCGATGCGTCGTCTGCCCCCTGCAGTTCTGTGTGCCGTGCTGCTCGCCGCGCTGGTGCTCGCCGGCTGTGGACTGAGCTCCGGCTCTCCCAGCCTTCCCGGCGCGACGCTGGTCCTGGACTTCACCCCCAACCCGGTTCACGCCGGCATCTACGAGGCGCTGGCCCGCGGCGATGATGTGCGCGACGGCTTCCGGCTGCGCGTCGTCGCACCTTCGGCCTCGACGGACTCGATCCGCCTGCTCGAGACCGGCCGGGCGGACTACGCGATTCTCGACATCCACGACCTGGCCCTGGCGCGTGCCCGCGGCCAGCGGATCGTCGGGATCATGGGCATCGTCCAGCAGCCACTGGCGGCGGTCATCGCCGCCCCGAGCGTGAGCAGCCCGCGCCGGCTGGCCGGGCGGACGGTCGGGGTGTCGGGCGTCCTCAGCGACACCGCCGTCCTTGACTCGATCGTCGCCGGCGCCGGGGGCCGGCCGTCCCGAGTCAAGGCGATCACGATCGGCTTCAACGCGGTCGCCGACCTGCTCGCCGGGCGCGTCGCGGCGGCGACAGCGTTCTGGAACGACGAGGGGGTCACACTGCGCACGCGCCGCCCGGGCTTTCACATCTTCCGGGTCGATCAGTACGGCGCTCCCGCCTACCCCGAGCTTGTCCTGGCGGCGACCGCGACCGCTCTGCGGGCCCGCCCCGAGCTCACCAAGGACGTCGTCCGGGCGCTGACCACCGGCTATCAGCAGGTCGTGCGCCAGCCCGCCAGCGGCGCCCAGGCGCTGCGCCAGCTCGTACCCGGCCTGGACCCTCGGTTGCTGGACGCCGAGCTGCGGGGCCTGTTGCCCGTCTTTCGCGGGCCTAGCGGCCGGGTGGGGGCGCTTGATCCGGGCCGCCTGGCCGCATGGGCACGGTGGGAGCGGCGATTCGGCATCGTCACCCGCACGCCGGACGTGGGGGCGATGTTCACCCAGCGCTACCTCCCCCCGGCGCCCCGGCACCGGCGCTGACCCGCGCGCCTGGTCAGCCCGCGAGGTCTGAGACCAGCTGAGCGGCCGCGCGGGCCATCCGCGAGCGCGGGACGACGAGGTCAAAGCCCGCCGCCTCCGCGGCGGCCTTCACGTCGGCCTCGACGTGGGAGAAGAAGGCGAGCGTGCGCGGCGGCTGGGGACCGAGCGCGACCCCGGCGACCGCGATCCGCGCCGTCGCGTCATCGGTCAGGTCGACGATGAGGACGTCCGCGCCGGGCAGCGCACCCTCGAGCTCGGAAGCGCGGGAGACGAGCACGGGATCGTGGCCGCCCGCGGACAGGGCGCCGATCACGTTGGACCCGAACAACAGGTCGGGGACGAACGCGACCGCGCGGGCCACTACTGGGCTCGGCGGCGCTTGAACTCCTGGCGCACGGACTCCGTGCGACCCCACATCTGCACGACCTCGGCGCGGCCGGTGCGCACCCCGCGCATCGCGAGCTCTCCGGCGATCCCGGCCTCGTCGAGCAGCTTGAGGCCGAGGTGGACCGAGGGCACCGGGGTGCCGTGGCCGAAGCGATGGGCCACGACCAGGTGCCAGTGCCAGTCGTTCTTGGAGTACGGCTGGGGGTTGGCGGGCACGAGCATGACCGCGGCGTCGACGTACCGGCGCTCGTCGAAGATGCGCAGATCGAACTCGAGGTCAGTCCAGTCATCCGACAGGGAGGCGACGGTATCTACGAACTGCTGGGCGAGCAGGGCCATCTGACGCGACAGCGTACTCAGCCGAACCGCTGGGAGCCGACCAGGAACAGTTCATCGCCGTGATCGCGCCGGCGATCAGGTAGGCGAGGGCGCTCACCTTCCACCCGTTGGCGTGCGTGCCCATCACGTCGCGGCGACCGGTCAGGATGACCAGCGGCACGAGCGCCAACGGGATCCCGAACGACAGCACGACCTGGCTGAGCACCAGCGCATCGCTCGGGTTGGCGCCGATCGCGAGGATGATCAACGCAGGCAGCATCGTCACCGCGCGACGCAGGATCATGGGGATATGGACCCTGATGAACCCGCCATCACCGCCTGCCCGGCGTAGGTGCCAACGCTCGAAGACGACGCGCCGGAGGCCCACGGCGCGACCGCGAAGGCCAGCCCACGCCGCCCCCGACGAGATGCCCGAGCTAAGCATGGGCGCCCTCGATCGTCGACACCCCGGCCAGTCCGCTGCCGTGAAAGAGCTTGGCCGCCGCGGCGAGCATCGCGAGGTTGATCAGCCCGGCCAGCCCGAGCGCAATGATCACGTCGCTGCGCTCAAAGCGCAGCACCCGCCGGCGCTCGCCGTCAACGCGGACAGGCATCCGTCCCTTGGTCAGCGCCGAGGTGCAGCTAGATCACGTGGGGCATCGCCGTCGCGCCGACGATCCCGAGCAGAGCCGCGATCGCCAGCTCAAAAGGCCGAAAGGGTGCTCACCGGGCACTCGCCGCGCTGCTCCATCGCGTAGATCGCCTTGCTGTAGTCGTCGACCGCCGAGGACCCCCTCCGGTGTTTTCGGCGGTAGCCATGATCAGATTATGGCATGCCTAAATTTGCCCTCGCGATCCTCGGTGCGTCCTATGCTTGACGGCGATGAGCCTTGCCACGACTCCCGCCGACGAGTACGCCGCGATCACGACCGCCTGCGGACTGATCGACCGCTCCGAGCGCGGCAAGCTCGCGCTCACCGGAGCCGGAGCCAAGCCGTTCCTGCAGGGTCAGGTATCCAACGACGTCGAGGGCCTGGCGCCCGGCATCGGCTGCTACGCCGCCTTCCTGACCCCCAAGGGCAAGATGCTCGGCGATCTGCGCATCCTCGACGCCGGTGACGAACTGCTGCTCGACACCGAGCGCGTCACCCTGCAGGAGCTGTTCAACATGATCCGCCACTTCAGCATCGGCTTTGACGTCGAGCTGCACAAGCGCACCGTGCAACGCGGCCTGGTGTCATTGCTCGGGCCGCAGTCCACCGTGGCCGCCGGGGTCGCTGAGCTGCCCGCGACCGAGCACGCCCACGGCTCCGCCGAGCTTGCCGGAATCCCTGTCCGAGCGATCCGCACCAACCTCGGCGTCGATCTGCTCTGTGATGCCAACGACACCGAGCGTCTGCTCGCCGTCCTCGCCGCGGCCGGCGTGCCGACGGTCAGCGAGACCACCGCCGACTGCATCCGCGTCGAGCATGGTCGCCCCCGCTACGGGATCGACCTCGACGACTCCGTGATCCCCCAGGAGGCCGACCTCAACCACCGCGCGGTGTCGTTCACCAAGGGCTGCTACGTCGGCCAGGAGACCGTCGCGCGTCTCTACTACCGCGGCAAGCCCAACCGACAGTTGCGGGGGGTGCGCCTGTCCGCCCCTGCCGAGACGGGCGCGGAGATCAGCTTCGGTGGACGGACCGTCGGACGGCTGACCAGTGTGACCGATTCCCCCCAGCTCGGCCCGCTCGCGCTCGCGCTCGTGCGCCGCGAGGCGCCCCCGGGGTCCCGTGTCGCGGTTGGCGCTGACGAGGTCCAGGCGGTCGTGGTCGAACTCCCCTTCCAGGCCTGAGCCGCTCACCGCCGGTCGCGCGGGGTCGGTCGCAGCCGCCAGCGGGGCGGCGCCGGCCCGAAACGCCGTCAGGGCCGCCCGCTCGGGTGCCGGATCGAGGCCCAGCTGTGGAGTGTGGGGGTGCGAGGCCAGCCAGCTGCCGAGCACGCGCACCTCATCGATCTCGTCGGGCGGCAGATGAGCGCCGAGCTCCACGCGCCCTGCGCGCCGCAGCGCGACGGCGGTGCGCCTCAGCAGATCGTCGAGATCGCTGGCCGGTCCCCAATCCACGAGCCGGCCCTCGACGATCCAGAAGGCGTCGTGCTCGTCACGGGTCGGATGCGGGGCGAGGATCAGCCGCGGGCGCACGTGGGTGGCTTGCAGCACGCCGCCCAGCCCGTCCAACAGGGTCGCCAGCCGCCGCCGGCGACGGCGCAGCGCCGCCGCGCGCTCGTAGCGCTGCTCGGCGGCTGCAGCCCGCATCTGACCGTCGACATGGTCAAGCAGCGGACGCCCGGGATCGGCGGTGGTGAACAGGCTCAGCACCTCGTCGAGCCGTCGGCGGTAGAGGTTGGGATCCAGATCGCCCAGGCACGGTGAGAGACAGCGCCCCATCTGGCCGTAGGCGGAGGGATGATCGCGGCGCGGCAGCCGCCGCCCGCAGTGGCGCAGCCCGAACAGCGAGTCGAGCTGCTCGATCAGCTCGAGCGCGAGCCGGCGTCCGCGCAGTGGGCCGATCGTCACGGCGTGGCCGGAGGCGGGGTCGGACGCGACCTCGAGGATCGGGAAGGGGATGTCCAGCCGACAGCGGATGTAGATGAGCCGGTCGTCGCGACCGGTCAGGCGGGTGTTGCCCGGCGGGGCGAGCTCCTTGATGAGCCGGTTCTCGAGGACCAGCGCGCCCAGCTCCGAGCGCGTCGTCCGGTAGTCGACTACCGACGCGTGCGCCGTCCAGGCGGCGGGGGCCGCCGAGGGCGCGAAATGGGCCCGGGCGCGACTGCGGATCGACACCGACTTGCCGACGTAGAGCACGCGGCCATCGGCATCCCGGAACAGATAGACGCCCGGGTCGCGCGGCAGCTCGCCGAACTCGGGGCGCGCCGCGGCGTGGCGCGGAGCAAGCTGTCCCCGCG
>JALYZB010000100.1 GCA_030945945.1 Actinomycetota bacterium
ACCCGGTGATCGCAACCTCGTCGCCCTTCTTGAGCGTTTTTTGGACGGTGGTGATCAACGAGTCAAGCGACCGCGCACTGTCAGCACGGGTCAGTCCGCTGTCTTTGGCGATCGCGTTGATGAGCTCAGTCTTGTTCATGAGATGCTCCCTGGGCTGGTGACTGGTGACTTGCGGAGCCTACGCGTCGTCGCAGACACGCGCCGGGCCGGGCCCTCGTCGCTCAATCCCGCCCCTTGACCGCAGACCGCGTCAAGGACGCGCTCGAGCGCTCCCGGGGGGACCAGAACACCCAGGCCACGCCGGTGCCGACGCCCGCTGACCGCGGGCCTGCAGAGCGAAGCTCACGCCGCCCAACGTGACTCGATAGCCCGTCGGGGGCCTCCTCGTCGGGGAGTGTCCCCTGTATCCCCCAGCTGCGTGCCGTGCAACGGCTGCTATTGGCGGGTTCCACACGCCGAGCTTGAGCGACTAGGCCTCGGCCTGACGGAGTCGCGGCCGGCCTGGCCGTCCGCCGGGAGGTGCTCGGCGCCGCTCACGTCGAGCACGCGCAGGACGCCGCGACTGACTTCACCGCGCGGTTTCAGGAGTTCATCACCCGCCATGCCTGGGGCGCGGTGTGGACCCGGGAGGGCCTGGACCGCCGGCCCCGGGCATGATCAACGAGGAAGCGGCAGCGGCGACTAGCCGGTGGCGGCGACGGCGGCGCGGTGATGGCGCGCGGCCTTGACCGCCCACTGCGGCTTGGCCAGCAGCAGCTGGATGTCACAGATCCGCCGCTCGGCGAAGCCACCCTCGCAGTAGGCGAGATAGATCGTCCACATCCGCTGAAACGCCTCGTCGTATCCGAGCGCGGCGAGCTCGTCAGCGTGTGCGGCGAAGTTCTGGCGCCAGCGGCGCAGGGTCTCGACGTAGCTGTCGGTGATGTCCTCCAGGCCGACCGCCTGCAGGTCCGTGCGCCGGGCGACGTGGCGAGAGATGACCTCCATCGAAGGCAGGCAGCCGCCCGGGAAGATGTACTCCTTGATGAACGACTTGGAAGCCTTCTCGACCTCGTAGGCGCGGTCATCGATGGTGATCGCCTGCAGGAGCATCGCGCCGTGCGGGGTGAGCAGCTCCGAGCACTTCTGAAAGAAGGTCCCGATGTGCTGCCAGCCGACCGCCTCGATCATCTCGATCGAGACCAGCTTGTCGTACTGACCCGTGAGGTCACGGTAGTCCTGCATAACCACCGTGACCCGATCCTCGAGTCCGGCCGCGTGGATCCGCGCCACCGCGTCGTCGTGCTGCTCGCGCGAGATCGTCGTGGTCGTCACCCGGCATCCCCGGGTGCCGGCGGCGTGCATGGCAAAGCCGCCCCAGCCGGTCCCGATCTCGAGCACGTGATCACCCGGGCCGATCTCCAGTCGCTCGCAGACCCGTTCGAGCTTGGCGCGCGAGGCCTCCTCGAGCGTCATGCCCTCGTGCTCGAACAGCGCGCACGAGTACATCATCGTCGGGTCAAGCATCCGCTCGAAGAGATCGTTGCCGAGGTCGTAGTGGGCGGCGATGTCGCGACGGCTGCGCTGCCGGGTCGAGCGGTTCAGCGACGCGCGGACCCGCTGGCGCGGCGTCCACAGCGGGGCGGTCAGCGACCGCACCCGGTCGATCACGAAGGCGTTGCGCGCGGCGAGGCGGATGACCGCGACGAGGTCGGGCGTATCCCAGACCCCGTCACGGTAGGACTCGGCCAAACCGCGGCTGCCGCGCATCAGGGCACGCCAAAACTCGGGCGAGTGCAGGTGGATCGTCGCGGCCGGATGGCCCGAGCCCCACACGCGGCGCTCGGAGGCCTCGACCACAGTGAGGCTCCCGACCTGGATCTGGTCCAGCAGGGCCGAGGCGGCCTGGCGCCACAGGGTGATCGAGCGTGGTCTCATGGGGTTACCTCGGGGGTCGGATGGGGGTGGACGCGGGCGCCGGCGAGCTTGAGGCCGACCGCGTGGCCGTAGATCAGGGCGAGCACCCGTGCGGTCGCGGCCGGATAGCGAACGGTCACCCGGGCCGCTGAGCGCCGGGTCAACGCGACGCGCGTCATCGCCAGCGTGACGTCGAACACCGCGGTCCCGTCGCGCAGGCTCTCGATGTACACCGACAGGGCTTGGTCGGGCTCGGTCGCGCGCGCCTCATAGGTGTGATCCATGCCCATGAACGGGGAGACGTGCAGCTCCTTGGCGAAGCGGCCGCGCAGGACGCCACCATCGGCGGCGCCGTGCAGCAGATAGGAGTGGCGCTCGCCCCATGGGGTGTTGGTCACCTCGGCGAGCACGGTCTCGACGCGCTCTGCGTCGGCGTCAAGGCAGTAGTAGAAGCTGACCGGGTTAAAACACAGCCCCCACGAGCGCAGCTGCGTGAGCAGGCGGATCGGACCCGCTGGGCGCGACCCAGAGAGCGCCTGGACGCGGTCGCGAACCGCGTCGGCCAGCGGCGTACCCCGATCACCGAGATAGTCGCGGCGCCGGAACCGCAGCAGACCGGGCCGGGCGCGGACCAGGCGGCCTCCGAGCAGCTGTGGCAGCTCGTCGAGGTCAACGTAGGCCAGCGTCAGGCGGTGGCTGAACTCCGTCTGCGGTGCGCGACGGCGATGACGGATCGTGCCCTGGTACAGGCAGCTCGCGGTGCTCACAGGGTCACCCCGAAGTGCTCGGCGACCCGACGGGCCGAGACAACGCCGTCCTCGTGAAAGCCCCAGCCCCAGTAGGCGCCGGCGAAGTGGGTGCGCCGCCGCCCGCTGATCTCGGCTACCCGGGTCTGAGCGCGGATCCCCGGTCCCGTGAAGACCGGGTGGGCGTAGTCGATCCGGCGGATGATCGCGGCCGGATCGATGTCCGCGGTCCGGTTGAGCGTAACGCAGAACTCTTGCTCAGCCCGAAGCGACTGCAGCCGGTTCATATGGTAGGTCACCGTCGTGCGGTCCCGCACGGGCGTGGTCAGGTGGTAATTCCAGCTCGCCCAGGCGCGGCGGCGTCGGGGCAGCATGCGAACGTCAGTGTGCAGGACCGCCTCGTTGTGCTGATAGGGGATTGCGTGGAGAATCTCGCGCTCGAGGTGGCTAGGGTCGGTGAGCATCGACAGGGCCTGGTCTGAGTGAGTCGCGATCACCACCTCATCGAAGGGCTCGGGCTCGCCGTCACCGGGGGTGACGAGCACGCCGTCCTCAGAACGTGCGATCCGCGTCACCGGCGTCGAGAGGCGCACCCGGCCGCGCAGGCCGGATAGCAGGGCCTCGACGTAGCGGGCCGAGCCGCCCCGGATCGTTCGCCACTGCGGCCGGTCACGCACACCCAGCATGCCGTGGTTGGCGAAGAACTCAGCCATGAAGCGCGCGGGAAACGACCACATTTGCTGCGGGTCGGCCGACCACACGGCCGAGGCCTGGGGGACGATCAGCCGGTCGATGAACGGCCGCGAGAAGCGCTGTGACTCGAGCCAGTGGCCGAGCGAGGGTCCCTCACCGTCGGCGATGAGAAGTTCCCGCGCCGAGTGGTTGAAGCGAACCAGGTCGGCGATCATGCGGTGAAACCATGGCGTCACCAGGTGCTCGCGCTTGGCGAACAGCCCGTTGGCCGAACTGCCGTTGTACTCGAAATCCCCGCGGCCGTCGCTGACGCTGAAGCTCATCTCCGACGGCTGTGACGGCACCTGCAGGCGGGCGAGAAGGCGCTCGAAGCCCGGATAGTTGCGGTCGTTGAGGACGATGAAGCCGGTGTCGACGTAGTGGGTCTCGTTGGGCGTGTCGACCCGGATCGTGTTGGTGTGGCCGCCGGCGTAGGCAGCGGCCTCGAACACCGTCACGTCGTGGGTGTGATCAAGCAGGTGAGCCGTGGCCAGGCCGGAGATCCCCGCGCCTACGATCGCGATTCTCATCGTCGTCCGATTGTCCTCGAGCAGCGGGCCCGGCCGGTGGATCACCGGCCGGACGGGGCCGGTTAGGCCGCCTGGGCGGGGGTATGCTCCCGCTCGCGCTCGGTGGGCTCGGTGTGCTCGCTGATCAGGCTGGCGACGGGCGTGTCGCCGCTCATTGACTCCTTGAAGCCGCGCAGTCCGCTGCCCAGCGACTTACCCATCTCGGGCAGGCGCTTGGCGCCGAACACCATCAGGACGACGATCAGGATGATGGCGATATGAAGGGGGTTCTCGAGTCCGACCATGGGTGCTCTCCAATTCGTTTGAGGTCTACGGAGGTCTACGCGACGCACGCGCGGCCGGATCATCCGCTCGCGCGCTGAGCGGGGCTCAGGTGAGCGTGGCGCGGATGACCGCCGGTGTGGTCGGCTTCAGGCTGCCGCCGGCCGGTTCAGTCGTGACCATCACAATGTGGACGCCGTGCAGATCACCAGGCACCTCGACGTCACCGGCGCCGCTGCGGGTGACGCTGAACAGCGCCTTGGTCGCTGTCGGCGCGTGGCCTGCCCGGGCCAGCCAGACCTCGTAGATCTTTCCGGCGGGCGGGGCGGCGAGATGGTTGACGATCAGCTCCGCGTGGCTGCCGGTGATCCGTAGCTTGGCGTCGCCGCTCTGCCCGATGACCTGGGCAGTGACGACCCGGCTGGAGGTGCCGGAGCCGGGAAGCACGAGTGCCCCCGCGATCACCAGGGCGGCGACGACCCCGGCCAGCGCCATTCCCATCCGCGGCGACGCGATCGAGAACTGCGGCAACCATGCACGACGCGGCGCCGGCGCGGCGGTCCGCCTGGGTTCGGCCGTAACCGCGGCCATGACGTGGCGCTTGAGCTTGCGCGGCGCGGTGACCGCCGGAACGCTCATCGGCAGCGCGTCGACGACGGATCGGAACGCGGTCAGCTCATCGCGGCAGATCGCGCACTGTTCGAGATGGCGCTCGAAGGTGGCGGCCTCGGCGGGATCGAGGGCGTGCAGCGCATAGGCGGCGACATCGGCGCCGCATTCGTGGTGTTGAGTGGGATTCATCTCGTCTTCCCGGTTCACAATGTCGCTCGGGCGGGGTCGCCAAGAGCGATACGAAGCTTGGACAGGCCGAGTCGCATGCGGCCCTTGACGGTACCCGCCGGCAACTTGAGCATTTCAGCGATCTGGCTGTGACTGAAGCCGCCGAAGTAGGCGAGCTCGATCACCTGACGCTGCTCGGAGGGCAGATCCCCGAGCGCTGAGCGCACCTGCTGGGCCTCGTCGCGCCGAACGACCTCGGCATCGGTGCGCTCCCCGCCATCCAGCCGCTCCAGGCTGCCGTCGTCGGGGACGTCCTTGCCCGCCCGCACGGTCTCGCGTCGAAACGCATCGATCGTGCGGTTGTGCACGACCCCGAGCACCCACGAGCGGACGCTGCCGCGGCCACGGTCATACCGCGATCCGCTGCGCCACAGCGACAGGAACGCCTCCT
>JALYZB010000106.1 GCA_030945945.1 Actinomycetota bacterium
CTGGTCATCCACGGTGATCGCGACCCGATGGTGGACCCGTCCGGTGGCCGCGCGACTGCCGCCGCGATCTCCGGGGCACGGTTGGTCGAGATCCCGGGGATGGGCCACGACCTTGGAGCGTGGCCACAGCTGCTGGACCTGGTGCAGGAGCACGTCGCCTCATCGCGCGCGCGACGCGTGGCCTGAGGCAGCCGTCCATCGAGCGCTGGCGAGTACGCCTTCACAAGGGGTTCACCGGGTTTCGGTTTGACGCATCTATAGAGTGCGAGGTGTTGACCGAGCGGCTCCCTCAAACGTGCCCGTCCCCTCCCAGACAACCCGTCCGGAGCGCAGGATCGTGTACGAGTCACACAGGGTCTCCAATTCCCCGATCAGATGGCTGCTCAGGATCACTGCCACGCCCTGTGCGGAAAGCTCGCGCAGCAGCCTGCTGACGTCCCTCGTGCCGGCCGGATCAAGTCCGCTGGTCGGCTCATCGAGCAGCAGCAGACGCGGGGTGCGAAGCAGGGCGGCGGCGATGCCCAGCCGCTGTCGCATGCCGGTGGAGTAGCTGCCGACGCGGTCCGCGGCTCGCTGACCGAGTCCCACTCGGGTCAGCGCCTCCTCGATACCTGCCCCGCCACCGTCATCGAGCTCAGCCAAGAGCTCGAGATTTGCCCGTCCGACAGGTATGAGTAGAACTTCGGGTCCTCGACGAAGCCCCGCGACACCGCTGAGTGCTGGTCGGCGTCCCCGGCTGGTCTCGCGGCCCAGCAGCTCGATGGACCCCGAATCGGCTTCGACCAGGCCAAACAGGGTCCGGAGCAACGTCGTCTTGCCGGCGCCGTTGAGGCCGAGCAGTCCGCGCAGCTCACCGGGCGCACGCTCGAGGTCGACGTCGTCGAGCGCCACCTGGTCTCCGTAGCGCTTGGTCAGCCCCCGGATCCGGGCTGCCGAAGCGGCGGCGCTGCCATTGGCGGAAGGGTAGCTCGGGCGGACCTTTGGGCGCGCCGCTGCGCTTGTGTTCAGCCGCTCGTCGTGGGCGCGTCCCAGAACGGGACGCGGCGGTGGTTGGCGCTCCCCAGGGCAGGCGGAGCGAGGCGGTAGCTGACCGGCGTGGCCGACAGCCCGATCGGGTTGCGCGGCAGGTGGGACTCGGTCCCGTCGGGATAGGCAAGGCTGATCACCGGCTCGAGCCCAAGATCGGCAGCGAGGTCGAATGCTTCGGCGATGTCGTTGACCACCCCGGCGGGAACCCGGGCGCCGATCAGTTCAGCCGCCCAGTCGTCAGCCGCTCGCCGGCGCAGGCGCCGCTCGAGCTCATCGAGCAGAGCGACACGATTGGCGACCCGCGTGGCGTTGTCGGCAAAGCGCGGGTCCAGCGCGAGCTGCGGTGCTCCGATCACCTGGCAGAGCGCGGCGAACTGGCGATCATTGCCGACCGCCAGAACGAGGTCTCCGTCGGCGCAGCGAACCAGCTCGTAGGGGGCGATGCTCGGGTGCTGGTTGCCCATCCGGGTCGGGACGGTCCCGCCCGCGGTGAAGGCCGAGCTCTGGTTGACCATCGCCGCCAGCAGCGATGACAGCAGGTCGACGTCGACCCGCTGGCCGGCGCCGCTGACGCTGCGATGGACGACGGCGCTGAGGATCCCGACGGTCGCGAACAGGCCGGCTAACACGTCGACGAGCGCCACCCCCACCTTCTGAGCCGGGCCGTCGGGCGAGCCGGTGATGCTCATCAGGCCGCCCAGCGCCTGGACGAGCAGGTCGTATCCGGGCAATTGGGGGGCGCCGGTGCCGAAGCCGGTGATCGAGCAGTAGATCAGGCCGGGATTCGCATCGCGCAGCGTCTCATAGCCCAGCCCGAGATCGTCCATCAATCCCGGGCGGAAATTCTCAACGACCACGTCGGCTGCGGCCGCGAGCGCTAGCGCCTGTCCGATTCCCTCCGCGCTGGCGAGATCCAGGACGAGGCTCTGCTTGTTGCGGTTGACCGACTGAAAGTACGTGGCGGCGCCGCGCGCATCCCATGGCGGGCCCCAGGACCGGGTGTCGTCGCCGACGCCAGGGCGCTCGATCTTGAGCACCGTGGCCCCGAGGTCACCGAGGAGCATCGTCGCGAACGGGCCGGCGAGAACGCGCGAGAAATCAAGGATCCGCAGGTTGCCGAGTGCTGTGGGCATGTGATTCAATAAGTCTAGATATTCGAAACTCTAGGGTCAAGGAGCACCGCCCCATGTGTGCTGTCGCCGCCGCGCCACCCACGATTCGCCCCGCGGACTACCTCAACGTCGATCACCTGCTCTCCGACGAGGAGCGGATGATCCGCGACACGGTTCGTCGTTTTGTCGCTGACAAGGTGACGCCGTACGTGGGGGACTGGTTTGAGCGGGCGACGATTCCGCTCGAGCTCGCGCTCGAGCTCGGGAAGCTGGGGGTGCTCGGGATGCATCTGGAAGGCTACGGCTGCGCGGGCGCGTCCGCGACCGCGTACGGACTGGCGTGCATGGAGCTCGAGGCCGGCGACAGCGGATTGCGCAGCCTGGTCTCGGTTCAGGGGTCGCTGGCGATGTTCGCGATCTGGCGATGGGGCTCTGAGGAGCAGAAGCTGGAGTGGTTGCCGCGGATGGCGGCGGGCGAGGCGATCGGCTGCTTTGGGCTGACCGAGCCCGACGCCGGTTCGGATCCGGGCGCGATGCGCACGCGCGCCAAGCGCGACGGATCGGACTGGATCCTCAACGGGGCCAAGATGTGGATCACCAACGGGTCGGTGGCCGATGTGGCGGTCGTGTGGGCGGTCACCGACGAGGGCGTGCGCGGCTTCCTGGTCCCCCGCGGGACTCCCGGCTTCAGTGCCCCGGAGATCCACAAGAAGATGTCGTTGCGGGCGTCGATCACCTCGGAGCTGGTGCTCGACGCTGTGCGGCTGCCGGCCGATGCGCAACTGCCCGAGGCGACGTCGCTGCGGGGTCCGTTGTCGTGTCTGAACGAGGCGCGCTACGGGATTGTGTGGGGGGCCGTCGGCGCCGCCCGGGCGTGCCTGGAGTCTGCGTTGGCCTACAGCCTGGAGCGCCAGGCGTTCGGGCGCCCGATCGCTGCCACGCAGCTACAGCAGGCAAAGCTGGCTCAGATGGCACTGGAGGTCAACCGCGGCTACCTGCTGGCACTGCACCTCGGTCGCCTCAAGGACCAGGGGCTGTTGGCGCCCGAGCACGTCAGCATGGGCAAGCTCGGCAACGTCAACGCCGCCCTGGATGTCGCCCGAAGCGCGCGTCAGGTGCTGGGTGCCAACGGGATCTCGCTCGAGTACCCGGTGATCCGGCACATGAACAACCTTGAGTCGGTGGTCACCTACGAGGGCACCGCCGACGTGCACGCCCTAGTCATCGGCGGCGCCCTGACCGGAATCCAGGCGTTCCGATGAGCGGCGAGCAGGACGGTGCCGTGCATCGGGTCGGGATCGTCGGTGGCGGGATCATGGGCGCCGGCATCGCCGAGGTGTGCGCGCGCTCGGGTCTGGAGGTGATCCTGGTCGAGCAGGACGAGGTGAGGGCGCAGATTGCGGCCGACACCGTCCACCGCTCGCTGCATAAGGCGGTCAGGCGGGGCAAGCTCGAGGCGCCGCTGGCCGCCGAAGCGGTGGACCGGCTGCGCTGCGTCACCGAACTCGACAGCCTCGACGATCGCCAGATCGTGATCGAGGCCGTCGTCGAGGCCCATGACACCAAGGTGGAGGTCTTCCGGCGGCTGGCCGACGTGGTCACCGACGAGACGGCCATCCTGGCCTCCAACACCTCGTCAATTCCGATCGTCGAGCTTGCCGTCGCCGCCGGGGAGCGATCTGACCACGTCCTCGGGCTGCACTTCTTTAACCCGGTGCCGGTGCTGACACTGGTGGAGATCATCCCGTCGCTGTTGACCAGCGCGGATGTGACCCGGAGGGCGCAGACGTTCGCGACCGCTCAGCTCGGCAAGGAGCCGATCGTCGCACCTGATCGGGCCGGCTTCACCGTCAACGCGCTGCTCATCCCATATCTGCTCTCGGCGATCCGAATGTTCGAGCAGGGCCTCGCCTCGGCCGAGGACATCGACAAGGGCATGGTCAAGGGCTGTGCGCACCCGATGGGCCCGCTGGCGCTGGCTGACCTGATCGGGCTGGACACCGTGGCCGGAGTCGCCGAGACGCTCTATGACGAACATCGCGAGCAGCTGTTCGCCCCACCGCCGCTGCTCAAGCGCCTGGTGGCGGCAGATCTGCTCGGACGCAAGACCGGACGCGGCCTGTACAGCTACTCATGAGCCCCGCGCCGACGCGCAACCGCCCCACCGCGCGGGCGGCAGTGATCCGGTGACCGCCTCGGTTCCGCCCCCCGGCACCACGGCACAGCACGCGCTGGACTGGCTGCGTGCCGCGATCGTCGCTCGCGAGCTCAGCCCGGGCCGGCACGTCGTCCAGGAGGAGGTGGCCGAGCGCCTCGGGGTGAGCATCGCGCCCGTGCGGGAAGCGCTCCGGGTGCTCGAGCAGGAGGGTCAGGTGACCTACCGGCCGCGGCGGGGGTACTTCGTGACCGAGCTGCGGGCCGAGGACCTTCAGGAGATCTACGGGCTGCGCCAGGTGCTCGAGGAGCGTGCGGCCCGCCGTGCGCTGCCCACGCTTGACGAGGATGCCCTGGCGCGGATCTCGATGGCGGCCAAGGACTGCGTCGATGCCGCGCGGGCCGGCGACGTCGCCGCTGAGCTCGAGGCCAACCGCCGCTTCCACTTCGGGCTGCTGGAGTCGCCCGAGCAGGTGCACACCATGCGGGTGATCCGCGTGCTGTGGGATTCCACCGAGGCCTACCGGGCGCTGTACTACAACTCGCCCGAGGAACGACGCGCCGCCGTCGCGGCCCACGATCGCATCCTCGCCGCCGTTCGTAGTGGCTCGGCCGATGTGCTGGTCTGCGAACTCGACGCTCATCGCGCACGCGCTCTCGGTGTGCTGACGGCCATCCTGGCTCCCGCCTCCGGGCCGCGCTGACCGATACCCCCGCCGGCCCGATGCGCGCGCAGCACCAGTCGCGCGGCGTCGAGCGCGACGCGAAGCTGCGCTGGGTCTCGGCGGACCTGGGTGAGGAGCAGGCCCCCCTGCAGCGAGGCCATCGTGGCGGTGGCGAGCGCGGCTGGATCGGCCTCCGGCCCGAGCTTTCCGCGCGCTTGCATCCGGGTCAGCCCGGCGCCGAGCTTGGCTTCCCAGCGGCCGAGACCGTCGGCGATCGCGACGCGGGCGTCCGGGTCGCGCTCGGCGAGTTGGCCGGCGAGCGAGCCGATCGGGCAGCCGCCGCGCGCTTGGCGCTCGCGCTGAATGCTGACCAGGGCGTCAAACCAGCGGTCGATCCCGGCCCAGGAATCGACGTGGTCGAGCAACTCGTCCTGGGCGCTGAGTACCGCGTCGCTGATTGCCTCGATGACCGCGCGGATCAGCGCGTCCTTGTCCTGGAAGTAGTGGTAGAGCTGGCTGCGGCTGGCCGACGCGCGGTGGCCGACATCATCGAGGCTGACCGCAGCGATGCCGTGCTCCGCGACGAGCTCGGCGGCGGTGCGGACGATCCGCTGGCGGGTTGCGCGGCCCTTTGCCGTTGACGGAACGGCCGATGTCATCGTCGCCAGCTTACGAGGCTTGGACTTGACAGTCCAATCACGGCGTGGTCCAATGAGACCAAGAGTGGACCAGTTAGTCCAAATATGGGTTGGCCACCGCCTCTGAGCAAAGGAGACCTGATGGACACCGATGTCACGCTGGCTGGCACCCTGCGCCCTGGCGCCCCGGCGCCCGCGCTCACGCTACCACTCGTCGGCGGTGAGACGTTTCGACTGACCGACGCCGCACCGCGTCTGTTCACGATGCTGGTGTTCAACCGGGGACTGCACTGCCCGGTGTGTCACGCACAGCTCGCAGAGCTCGACCGGCGGTGTGACGAGCTGGCCGAGAAGGGCATCGACGTCGTGTCGATCAGCGCCGAGACCGAGCAGCGTGCGACCCAGATGCACGCCGACTGGGGGATCGAGAAGGTTCCAATCGCCTACGGGCTCAGCGAAGCGCAGATGAGAGCTTGGGGGCTGTTCGTCTCACGCGCGATCCACGACAGCGAGCCGCCCGTCTTCAACGAGCCGGGTCTGTTTCTGATCTCGCCGGACGCCAGCGTCTACTACGAATCGATTCTGTCGATGCCGGTCGGTCGGCCGCATTTGGACGATCTTCTCGGTGGTATCGCCTTCTGGACCGAGCATGCCTACCCGGCCCGCGGAGGCGACTGACGAGCTCAGCCGCCGTCCGGGCTCGGTTGCAGCTCCAGGGCCACCGAATTGATGCAGTACCGCTGGCCACCGGGCATCGGACCATCGTCGAAGACGTGCCCGAGGTGGCCGCCGCACGTCGCGCAAGTGACCTCGGTGCGGCGCATGAACAGGCCGCGATCCTCGTGCAGCTCGATGTTCTCGGCCACCGCGGGTTCGCTGAAGCTCGGCCAGCCGGTCCCAGAGTCGAACTTCGTCGTGGAATCGAACAATGCCGTGCCGCATGCGGCGCAGCGGTAAGTGCCGTCCTCGTGGCTGTGCAGGAGTTGACCCGTGAACGGACGCTCGGTTCCCTTGCCCCGCAGGATCTTGTACTGCTGCGGCGTCAGCTCTTGGCGCCATTCGTCCTCGGTCTTGCTCAGCTTGCTGTCGGCCATGTCTGCTCCCGTCGCGTGTCGTGGGTGGAGGACGCATCAGCTGCTCCCTACGGGATAGACCCCGCACAGGGGAAAACGGTGGTGTCGCGCGGCGCGCGCAGGATGTGCGGCAGCCGAGCAACCGTTCCGACGACCCCGGGGTCCAAACGTCTGACCACCGAGCATTCCCATCGCTGCTGACCCGCGAATCGAAAGACCTGACATGCCGACACACACCGCAACGTTCGCCGCCGGATGCTTCTGGGGAGTCGAGGCGGCATTCCGCCGGCTCCCGGGAGTCACTCGCACGACGGTCGGGTATACCGGCGGCCATCTTGAGCAGCCCACCTACAAGCAGGTCTGCCGGGGTCGCACGGGCCATGCCGAGGCTGTGCAGGTCCAATTTGATCCGGACCTGACCTCCTACTCCGATTTGTTGGACGCATTCTGGGCCAACCACAATCCCACCACTCGCAACCGGCAGGGCTGGGACATCGGAAGCCAATACCGCTCGGCAATCTTCTTTTACGGCGATGTCCAGCAGACCGAGGCGGTCCGTTCACGCGACGCGCAGCAGCGGGGAACTCGACGGGAGATCGTGACGGCAATCGTACCGGCCCAGCATTTCTGGGCGGCCGAGGACTACCACCAGCGCTACCTCGAGAAGCGCGGCCAAGCGAGTTGCGCCGTCACGCTTGACGCCGCATAGTCCCCTGATGCGCCTGCCCCGACGCCCGGCCTCGCACGGCTGGTCCCAAGAACATCTCTCGCACTACATCGACGGCGATCTCAGCTGGCTGGGCCGCAAGGGGCTCGAGCTGCATGCCGCTCAATGTCCGGAATGCAGCCTTGGAATTCGCGCTCTACGCGGGCTCGTACGGCTGATCCACGGCGCCGGACGGGATTCCGCCGAGACCGCGCCGGCCGGGATCTTTGACCGCGTTCGGGCTGACGCAGCGAAGGCGCACGGGGCGTCGGAGCCGGGCCACGAGGCGTGACCGGTGATCCGCTCGCCGGGTCTCGGGACCGGCTGACCGAGAGTGAGCTGATCCGCAGGGCTCGCGACGGGGACGTGGGCGCGTTTGAGTCCCTCGCGAGCGCCCATACCGATCACCTCTATGCGGTTGTCCTGCGGTTGGTCGGCGATCGCACCGAAGCCGAGGACGTTGTGCAGGAGGCGTTGCTGCGGGCCTGGCGTGGGATCGGTCAGTTTCACAGCCGGTCCATGTTCTTCACGTGGCTGTACCGCATCGGCGTCAACGAGGCCAACCGTGCGCTTGAGAAGCGCCTGCGCCAGGGCCGGAGCGTGGAGGTCGAGGACGACTCGATCGTGCTCGTCGCGCCGACCGCCGAGCAGCCTGCGCACACCGCCGAGCAGCACGAGCTGGGGGAGGCCCTGGATCGGGCGATCGCTGCGCTGCGCCCTGGGTATCGGACGGCGCTCGTCCTGCGCGACATCGAGGGCCTGTCGACCCGAGAGGCGGCCGAGATCGTCGGCGTCGGAGAGGCCGCCTTCAAGAGCCGGCTTCACCAAGCGCGGATGAGAGTCCGCGCGCGGCTCGGCGATCAGGCGCTGGTCGCCGCTGGTTAGGCAGGCGATGTACCCGGCAGCCGTGCCCGCCGGGACCCCATCGTGAAGCTCGGGGACGTCAACGGCGGGCGATCGCCAGAGTCACGCGCCGCCCGGGCGCTCACACCGCCGCGACGAATTGGCAGGAACGGCGAAGCGCGAACGGTTCCAGAGGCACCTGTGGCGGTTACGATTTCCCGAGGCAGCGCCTCAGTGCGTCAGCACCGTTGCCGAGGACAGGTTCGCCGTGTGAGACGAGCACCCGTTCGATCGGGAGTTCGAGCAGCGGCTCGAGCACCAATCGCAGCGCGTTGCGGTTGACCTTGACCCAGTACAACCATGACTCTGGGCACAGCCGCAGACCGCCGCCGGGAGCACCGAGGATCCGGTCGCCGGGAATCAGTGTTCGGACCTTGGGCAACCAGAACATCGTTTCGGCAGCTCCTCGCAGCACGATTGACTGGACCCCCGCCGGCAGGTTGCGTTTGGCGCGGGAGGTGGAGGCGCCGTATCGGCTGGCCACGTGTTCGCGGCTGCGGCGATGTGGGCCGAGTGTCGTCAGCGCAACCACCCGCCGCTTCCCGACACGCTCATCCGCCCAGCGCCAAAACGAGTCCTCATCGGGCGGGACGAGCGGGTCTATGAAGACCACCGCGTCCGGACGCTCGTACAGCACGCACCCCACGAGCTGCTCCCAGTCGTCGGGACTGTCTGGCGGGGAGTTCGGCACCCACGCAGGATGCGGAGCCGTCCAGCGCCACAGGCCAGGGGCGATTTCATGCACGCCCTCAAGCTATCGGTCTGCCGGAGTTGACTGTCGTCTTGATCGAGACCGGCGCGAAGCTCCCCTCCGCAGCCGGGCGCGACCGACGCGGAGTCTGCTGCTCGTCGGCTCAGTGGTCTCTCGGGCCGGCCGGTCTGGCGAGCTCAGCTGCTCCCCGAATCCAGGCTGACGGCGACGCCAGATCAGAGCCGCCAAACCCAAGCCTCGGGAGACGATCACCGGCCTGGGGTGGCTGGTGCGCCGGCAGGATGCGCGGAGGCGGGTGCGCTACCCTGGCAGGGTCAGATAGCGAGGGCAACCAGAGGGCGAGACCTTCATCTGAACGTCCCCTTTCCGCGAAAGCCGCCTGATCTTCTGATGGCCGAGAGTCCACCTACGGGTGGGCTTTCCGCGTTAACAGGCCCGCAGCCGCCCAACTCGCCCTTCCTGGAAAGCGACTCAGCGCCTGCCAAACCACGCTCGAGGTGCGTGGTGAGACGCATCCCTGGAGGACGGCCCGCGCCTTTGCCAAGCATCAGTCCGTCGAGTCCGTGCATCCGGGACCTGACGAAGCGAAAGCGGTGCTGGACGGCGACGGATCAGGGCAGGATGTCGTTCAGTGTCGCCGTGAACCGCTTGCCCGACTCCTCGAGCTCACCCTCGATGTGCAGGCGTGCCGGACCAGTGTCGGTCCACAGGTCGAGGAAGTAGGACCAGCCCGGCAGGTCCGGATCCTCGGACTTGGCGATCGCCTCGACCCGGTAGATCTCGCGCGGCGGCAGCACCAGCGACTCCGGGCAGTCATCCTCGACCCGGCGGCGCAGGTCCTCGACTCTGAGCCGATCGCCAGACGCGATGCGGAGCTCCTCGTAGTCGCCGTCCACGACCAGGCCGACGACATCCTCCAGCGCCCGGTAGATCGGCTCGGGCATCAGCTCGAGCGATTCGACGATCTCTCCCCGTCCGCCCAGCTGGTCGTTCGGCGTCAGGTCGAGCCGGCTGTAGAAGTAGTCCTCGCACGCCGCGCGCGCCTGACGGCGGATGCTCTTGGACAACCCCGCGGTGCCGAGCGCAAAGACCGCAGCAGCGATCGCCTCCTCGAGGGTTTCCTGGCGGCGCGTCAGCTGCGCGGTGATCGCGCGACCGTGCTCCGTGTCGCGCGCCATCGATGAGCCGTCCAACAGGATCGAGGGAGCGTCGTGGCGGCTGTAGCCCGCGCAGGCCCGCACCGCAGAATGAAGGACGATGAGGTGGTCGCCCATTACGCCCGCGCGGATGACCGATCGCCGGGCGTCATTCGGATCGGCCAGCTCGCCGAGCGCGTGGCACTTGCGCTGCCATAGCTACGCATCCTACGAAGTAGAGACCGAGCCCCAGCCGCATGAACAAGGACTCGAAGGTCACCGCGCCGTGGCGGGACGGGTCAGGGCATGCTGGCCGCTGGACCGGATGCACATTCGGGCGGCTGGGGGTCAGGAGGTCTCGGCGAGTCGTTGTCCCCACGCAAACACGTTTTTCTCGGTATGCAGGTGCATTCCGGGCGAAGCCGCACTCCTCGACGAGATCCTCACCCGCCTCGCAGAAACCCCGCAGCGGTGACGCTGCAATGCCGCCACTCGTCA
>JALYZB010000184.1 GCA_030945945.1 Actinomycetota bacterium
GGATGATTACGGTCAGCCCGTCCCGCGTGACCAGCGCGTTGACCGCCGCGATGACCAGCCCGAAGGGCAGCGCGAACCGCGCCGCCCGGCGGACCTCGCGCCCGACCCCGGCGCTGATGCCAGCGCCGGCGGTCGCGAGCGCAACGGCCCCGAGCACGATCGGGTTGCTGTTCAGCAGCGCGGCGAGCAGGAGCGCCAGACAGTAGGCGCAGGCGACCCCGGCGCGCGCGCTGTGCAGTGGGCTGGAGCGGGGCCGGAAGATCATCGGCGCGCCCGCGGCGCCAGCTCCCGCCACGACCGGCGCATCCTCACCCCATCCCCACCGGGACCGGAATCCGGCGTGCACCCAAGACGGCAAGCGCGAAATGGTCGTGCAGCGCCTGCGGCGTCAGCGCGGCGGCGGCCGCGACCCCACGAGCGTCTGTCCCAGTGATCAGCCACGTCGGAGCGGATTGCTTGTCGGAGGTGGCGGCTACGAGCCCGGCGCCCGCTCCGAGGGTGCTCGCCACCGCGCCGGAGGGACCGAGCAGCTGCAGCTGGGTGCCGCCCTCGGCAAACCGGGCGTAGATGCCGCTCGCTGTCGGGCCGTGGGCGATGATCGTTCCGCCGACTGCGCCTGCGACCTCGCGCCAGGGTGCCACGACCACCCCGACCGTGGCCTGTCCCGAGCCCGTCCCCAAAAGCTGGCTCGCCGTGGGAATCCCGGCCGCCGACAGCGCCGCCGCGACGCGCTTGCAGGCGGCGTTGACGTCGGATGCACACTCGATGGTTGTCGGAAAGCGCTTGCCGTTGACGCCGTCGCGAAACGGCTCAGGGAAGGCGCCGACCACCGCGGGGATCGACTCGGCGCCGTGCCAGTCATGAAGGTCGAACCAGATGTGGTCACCCTGGTGCACGGCGGTCGTCGCCGCGCCCTGAGTCGCCTCGATCCCGTTGACGTAATAGAACCAATCGCGTTGCGCGCTCGTCCCGGCGTGGCCGCCGATTGACTGCACGAAGCCGCCGCCGTAGCGCGTGCTGACCCGAAACGAGCGCTGTAGCGCCCGCATGACGGTCTCCGAACCCGGGACCCGGCGATCGTTGGCTGCGCCGACCGGGTGCGCGCCGAAGTCCTGGGTGACGGTCAGGGTCACCCCGCGCGTCCCCGGCCCGGGCCCGAGTCCGCAGCCGCCCAGCGCCGCAGCGGCGGCGACGGCGGCGACGGCGGCTCGGACCCGGCCGGGCATGGTCAGCCGACCGTGAGAGCCAGCGGCGCCGAACGGATGTATCCCGTCCCGCTCGCGATGAAGTGCGCAGTCCCGCGGTGAGACTGAGTCACGATGATCAGGCCATGCGCATTGCTGGCGTGGCTGGCCCCGGACACGTGGACCCCGGCCACCGGCTTGGCCACCCCCTTGGCGTTATAGGCCGAGACGCGCAGCGTGAACGCCTTACCCGCCGTGACCTTGCTCGGGCCCGAGAGGGTCAGCGGGAAGACCGTCCCCGTCGCGGGCACCGCGGCGAACAGCACCTGGTCACCGGTGTGCAGCGTGAGACCGCAGATACCCGCCGACGCGGCCTTGTGGTTGACCAGGATCTCCCAGTAATGGCCGTGCTTGGAGTACTTGTCGGTCTCACCGAGGATCTGGGTGACCTCGATACCCAGACCGCTGGAGTACGTCCCGTTCCAGCGGTGGTGGGTGGCAGCGTCGAGCGCGCCGGCCGCGTTGCTGGCCGGACAGGTGCCGGCAGGGGCCCCGCCGGTGGTGATCGACCCGGTGTGCGTGTGCACGGTGGTCGGAGTCAAGAGGGCGTGCGTGACGCCCTCCACGCGAACCGAGACGGTCGTCCCGGCGGCGCTGGTGGTGCTGCCGGCCGCGGCTGCGACGGCAATGGGTGCGGCGGCGAGCGCGAGGCTCGCACCGGCGAGGGCAAAGGTGTTGCGTACTGACATGAGGGCCACCCCTTTCCACGAGGGCTCTTGGCTGGTGGTCGGAGGCTGGTCTCCTGGCTTCCGGGCCTATCCGGCGCGCCTTCCCGGCCGGCGGTTCGCCGGCCAGTGGCCATCGTGCGTCGGACATCCCCGATCACAGTGGCGGGTCCGCGCCGGAATTCAACCGGCTTCCCATCACCACCGACCTTGAACGCGCTGATCGTAGCGCTCCCCGGCCGCATGCGAGGTTGTCTCTCCGTGCCGAGGTCGGGCCCGAGCTTTACACTCAGCCGTCGGTGACCGTCAATCTGACCCGTATCTACACGCGCCTCGGGGACGGGGGCGAGACCCATCTCGGGGACATGAGCCGCGTGTCCAAGACCGATCCGCGAATCGAGACCTACGGGACGGTCGACGAGCTCAACGCCCAACTCGGCGTGACGCTGACCGTCGGGGGCCTTGACCCCGGCCACGCCGACTGGCTGCGCCGGATCCAGAACGACCTGTTCGATGTCGGCGCCGACATCGCCGTCCCCCACGATCCCGAGCAGCCGGATGAGTCGCGCGGCGGGCGTGAGCGCCTGCGCGTGATCCCCGAGCAGACCACCTGGCTGGAGGAGCGCTGCGACGAGGTCAACGCCGGCCTTGAGCCGCTGAAATCCTTTGTCCTCCCGGGCGGGACCGCGGCCGCCGCCCATCTGCACGTCTGCCGGACGGTGTGCCGGCGCGCCGAGCGCCTGGCGGTCGGATGTGGCGAGCGGGTCAGTCCCGAGGTGGTCCGCTACCTCAATCGCCTCTCGGACCTGCTGTTCATTCTCAGCCGCGCCGCCAACCACGGCGGCGAGCCCCTCTGGCAGCCCGGCCGCTTCCGCTGAGCTCAGCGCGAGCGGTTTAGGGCCAGGCTCGCGCCCCCGGCGATGGCCAGCCCGCACGCGGCGATCGCGGCGGCCCCGACCACGAAGGCCGAGTGTGCGCTCGCGTAGCTGATGACGGGGTGGGGGCGGGCAACGGCGACGATCGCGACGACCGCCGCCGCGCACGCCACCACGGAGGCCACCGGCCGCAGCACACTGGCCACCGAAATCGCCTCCCGCGGCGCATCGGACGCCGTCCCCGGGCGCACCGGCCAACGCGCCTGCGCCCAGAACAGGGCCGCGGCCCCAGCCAAGGACCAGGTGGCGGCGACGAGAAAACCGCCGAGCACATCAGTGGGGTAATGCCAGTGCAGCGAGAGGAACGAGTAACACACCGCGATCCCGAAGGCGCCCATCAGCGCAGCGACGAGCGGGCGCCGGCGCGCGGGCGCGGCCAGCACCGCGCACAGAACCAGCGTCATCGCCGCGGTCGCGTGCCCGCTTGGCCATGAGGCCGCGTCGATCGACAGCCCGTTCACGCCGATCGGCCGCGGCGCGGCGAGCAACGGCTTGAGCAGCTGCGTGGTCAGGTTGGCCCCGAGCACGATCGCCACCATCGCCCCGGCGTGCCGTGGCCGGCGACGGACCAGGGCGACGATGATCGGCACGGCGACGAGGACCACATAGTGGTTGGGGTTGCACAGGGTGGCCACGAAATTGGCCAGGGCATCGAAGCGCGGGCGCTGCAGGCCCGTGAATCCAATCAGGATCGACCGGTCGGCCCTCCGCACCAGGGCGATGTGGAAGGCGGCAAACCAGACTGCGATCAGCGCGAGGGCACCGCCACCCGCGCCGTACAGCGCCATGCGAGCACGCTTGGGCATGCCCGGAGGCTATCGCGCGCATGTGTCCGCACGGTAAGAGCTTTCCGGGTCTAGGCGGTGGGCCCGTCGGCGGTTTCGTGCTCGGCGTGGGTCTTGCGCGTGATCCGGAACTCGGGGGCGGCGCCGGTCCGGCGCACGTGGGAGTAGTGCTCGAGGTCCTCCGGTGACGCGACCTCGACGCTGAGCTGGTCAGCGAGCTCGAAGCGGCCGGACTCGTAGAGCAGTTCCTGGTAGCGCGGGCCGATGTCGTAGCTGTTGCTGCGGGCATCCTCACGGTGGGAGCCGGCCGCCTCGATGTCGAGGTCGTGCGCTTCGCAGCGCAGCAGCCAGCGCCGGCCGCGGGACAGCTTCTCGGCGCTCAGCTTGACCGGCATCTGGGTCACCTGGGGCGAGCCGCCGTGGCCGGCGGTCTCGGTCCGCAGGCCGGCGTGCCCGGCGACCAGCGCGGCACACAGGCGCTCCCAGTTGCGGCCGTAGGGCGCCGGGACGATCGCCACCGGGCCTCGGGCCTCGCGGTCTCCACGGATCGCGCGCGCGACCGGGCCCACGACGACGTGGTCGACCTTGTTGGCGGCCAGCCAGCGCAACACGGCGACGGCCGACTGATCGAGGTGGTCGAGCCCCTCGCGGAGCTCGGCGGTGCGGGATTCGATGCCCGGCGGGCGGTGTCTGAGGAGCATGGTGCAGCGTTCGCGGTGCTGCGGAAGACTCCTTCTCCGGCTCGCGGCGCTCGGGAGGCCTCAGGCCCCCTGAGCAGACACGAAGGCGGCGATCAGCTGCGCCACCCGGTCGGGCTGGGCGCGGGGCGCCCAGTGCGAGCCGGCCACCGGGTGGCTGCGCAGTCCCGGGGCGGCCCGCTGCGCCGCGTCGTAATAGCTCGGCGAGATGAACCGATCTCCCTCGGGAATGATCAGCTGCACGGGTGCGTGCGCCGAGGCGAGCGGCCGGGTCCGGCGCACGATCATCGGCAGGATGTTGGCGCGGTAGAGGTTGGCGCCGTGGCGGCCGTCGGAGGCCAGGCTCGGCGCCGGATAGTCGCCATCGACCGGGAGGAGCTCGCGTTGGGCCAGCGCTCGCCGCCAGCGGCCGCCCGCCATCACCACCCGCCAGGCGAAGCTGGGTCCACCCGGCGCGCACAGCACGAGGACGTACCACGAGCGACGCGAGTGAGACCACCACTCGCGCAGCCGGCCGCGCCGCATCGGCTCGCGGTTGGCGCGCAGGCCGTGCGACAGCGCCGGGCCGGCGATCGTGGTGTACGAGGCGATCCGGCCGCGGCACCGCAGGCTGGTGACGAACTCCCAGCCCTGGATCCCGCCCCAGTCGTGGCCGACCAGGTGGACGGGCCGGCCGGGCGAGACAGCCTCGCTGACGGCGATGAAGTCATCGGTCAGGCGTTGTAGGTCATAGGCGGCCACGCCGCGGGGAATGTCAGAGGCTCCGGCGCCGCGGACGTCGTAGGCGACGAGATGGAAATCGGCGGCCAGGCGCTCGAGCACCGGGTCCCATACCGCCGCGGTGTCCGGGTACCCGTGGACGAACACGATCGTGGCCGCGGCCCGGGCGCCGGCCTCGCGTACGGCGAGCCGAGTCCCGTCCGGGGACACCACGGTATGACGGTCGGCACCGGAGAGCACGAGAAGCATGGCAATCTATAGCCCGCACTCCATGGACTCCGAAACCCTCCAACGGCGGCGTGCCCAACGCGCGCAGCGGCGGCGGCGCCGGGCGCTGCAGCGACGGCTGCTCGCCGTGGCCACGCTCGCGATCGTGGTGATCGTCGCGATCGTGGCCGTCGCCGGTTCGGGCGGCTCCGCGC
>JALYZB010000213.1 GCA_030945945.1 Actinomycetota bacterium
CCTCGGGATCGAGCGCCGGAAGCGGGCCGGCGATCGGCTCGCCACGCAGCTTGGACAGCTCCGAGCCGGCCGCCGAGGCCGCCTGCAGCGAGCCGACGAGCGCGATCGCGTCCCCGTCCCCGGCAAAGCCCAAGCGGCCGGCCCGGGCCGCGTCGGGCAGCCGGCCGACCATGCCGATCACCGGCGTGGGGAAGATCGGCCCGGCGGGTGCCTCGTTGTACAGCGAGACGTTGCCGCCGACGACCGGCACGTCGAGTGCCGTGCAGGCCTGCGCGATCCCCTTGACCGACTCGACCAGCTGCCAGGCAACGTGCGGCTTCTCGGGGTTGCCGAAGTTCAGGCAGTTGGTCAGGCCCAGCGGCTCGGCGCCGGTGCAGGCGAGGTTTGCCGCGCACTCATAGACCGCTTCGGCGGCGCCCGCGCGGGGGTCACAGGCGACTCGGCGGCCGTTGCCGTCGATCGCCACCGCGATCGCTGAGCCGTCTGGGAGGGCGAGCACGGCGGCGTCCGCTTCCTCGGGCCGACGCACGGTGCGCGACTGCACCACCGGGTCGTACTGTTCGAACACGGGCCGGCGCGAGGCCAGGTTGGCCGAGCCCAGCAGAGCGAGCAGCATCGCGTCCGCCTGCGCGTCGGCGCGCAGGACGATCGGTGGCGGCGCGTACAGGCTCTTGGTCGGCGCCGCCGGCTGCAGGTCGTAGAGCGGGCAGTCGTCGACGAGGATCCCGACCGGCAGGTCGGCCGAGACGGTGTTGCCGTCCAGGACCCGCAGCCGACCGGAGTCGTTGACCTCGCCGATCACCGTCGACAGGGTCTCCCAGCGAGCGCAGACCGCGAGCACCTTGTCGACACGCGCCGGCTCGACCACGCACAGCATCCGCTCCTGGGATTCGGAGACCATGATCTCGAACGGCTCCATCCCGGCTTCGCGCAACGGCACCAGCGCGATGTCGATGTCCAGACCGACGGCACCCTTGCTGGCCATCTCGGAGGCCGACGAGGTGAGCCCGGCCGCGCCGAGGTCCTGCAGCGAGACCAGCAGCTCGGAGTCCAGGAGCTCCAGGCAGCACTCCAACAGCTTCTTCTCGGCGAACGGGTCACCGATCTGGACCGATGGGCGCTTGGCGGCGTCGGACTCACCGAGCTCGGCGCTGGCCAGCACCGAAGCGCCGCCGATTCCGTCGCGGCCGGTGAGCGCGCCGAACAGGATCAGCACGTTTCCCGGCCCGGCCGCCGCCGAGCGGATCAGGCGCTCGTGAGGGGCGAGACCGAGCGCCATCGCGTTGACCAGGCAGTTCTGCTCGTAGCTGGATTCGAAGTAGATCTCGCCGCCGACGGTCGGGACGCCGATCGAGTTGCCGTAGTGCCCGATGCCGGCCACCGCTCGGTCCAGCAGATAGCGCGAGCGCTCGGAGGTGGGCTCGCCGAAGCGCAGGGAGTCAAGCACCGCGATCGGTCGGGCGCCGACCGCGAACACGTCACGCAGGATGCCGCCGACTCCGGTGGCCGCACCCTGGAAGGGCTCGACGGCGCTCGGGTGGTTATGGGACTCGACCTTGAACGCGAGCCCCAGGCCGCTGCCGACATCGACCACGCCGGCGTTCTCGCCCGGACCCATGAGCACGTGCGGACCCTCGGTGGGCAGTTGGCGCAACAGCTTCTTGGAGTGCTTGTACGCGCAGTGCTCTGACCACATCAGCGACAGCATCGCCAGCTCGGTCGGACTGGGATCGCGGGCCAGTCCCTGCAGGATCAGCTCGTACTCGGCGTCGGTCAGGCCGAGCTCGCGATGGCGGGCCATGACGCTCACGCCACCCGATCGGCGACGGCTGCGCGCAGCGAGGCGAAGATCCCCAGCCCGTCGGTCGAACCGGTCAGCGGGTCGACCGCGTGCTCCGGGTGGGGCATGAGCCCGAACACGTTGCCGGCCTGGTTGCACACCCCGGCGATGTCGTGCAGCGAGCCGTTGGGGTTGTGGCCCGAGGCGTAGCGCAGCAGAACCTGCCCGGTGGCCTCCATGCGGTCGAGCTCGGCCTCGGGCGCGAAGTAGCGGCCGGTCGTGTGCTTGATCGGGATCGAGAGCGGCCGGTCGTGGACGCACGCCCGGGTGAAGGGAGAGTCGGCGCGGGCGACCTCGAGCTCGACCTGGCGGAAGATGAAGCGCAGCGACGGGTTGGGCAGCAGCGCCCCCGGCAGCAGCCCGGCCTCGCAGAGGACCTGAAAGCCATTGCAGATCCCGAGCACGAATC
>JALYZB010000116.1 GCA_030945945.1 Actinomycetota bacterium
GGCGGGAAATGTCCGGTCATCGTCGCCCCGGACAGTGTCGACGCCGAATCCGTGCATCAGATCCTGGCCACCAAGGCCCTCAAGAACGGTCAGATGTGCATTTCGGTCGACTATTGCCTGGTGCCCCGCGATCAGCTGGAGAAGTTCGCGCAGCTGGCGATCGAGTACGCGCGCGAGACGATGTCCGATTACTCGAGCTCGCCGAGCTGTACGGGGATCATCTCCAGGCGACATATGGAGCGGATCGAGCGGTTGCTGGGCGATGCCTCCGAGCGCGGCTGCGATGTGCGCTTCCTCGAGGAGCGTAGTGAAGGCAATCCATCAACACGCCAGCTGCCGCTGTCGCTCGTGTGGATCCGCCCGATGACCTGGCCCTGATGCAGGAGGAGATCTTCGGGCCCATCCTGCCGGTCAAGGGCTACGAGACGCTCGAGCGGACGACCGCCTACATCAACGCCGGCGAGCGGCCGCTGGCGCTCTACGACTTCACCCACGATCAGCAGCTTGCCGATGCGATCCTCCAGCGCACGACCTCGGGCGGAGCGTGTGTCAATTGCGCTGCGGTCCATGGCGCCCTGCCCTCCCTGCCCTTCGGTGGCGTGGGCCAGAGCGGGACCGGCCGCCACCATGGGATCGAGGGCTTCCGTGAGTTCTCCAACCTTCGCGCCGCGTACGTGCGCGGCGAAGGAGACATGATCGAGGCGTTCTCGCCGCCGTACGGTCCGGCCGCGCAAGCGATCGTGGACGCAGCCTTCGGCGTCGGGAGCTGACCCAGGGCCAAACGGGTAGGGACGATCAGAGCAGGGCGATCTGACGATGCTCCCAGCCGGCCGGGAGTGCCCCGACGGTCTCGCGCATCTCGAGCTCGAGCAGCGCCCGCTTGCGCTGCAGACCTCCGCCGTAGCCGGTCAGCGAGCCGTTGGAGCCGATCACCCGGTGGCAGGGGACGATGATCGAGACCGGGTTGGCCCCGTTGGCCGCGCCGACCGCCCGGGGCGACACCCAAGCCCCGCCCGCGTCGTCGGCGAGGACCTGCGCGAGCGCGCCGTACGAGGTGGTCTGTCCGTAAGGAATCGTCAGCAAGGCAGCCCATACCCGGCGCTGAAACGGCGTCCCGCGGGGGCGCAGGGGTAGATCGAAGTCGCGGCGGTCGCCGGCGAAGTACGCGCCGAGCTGCTCAATCGTCGCCGCGAAGTCCTCGGGGCGGTGATCGGTCTCCTGAAGCGCCGGGCCGCGGCCCGGGAACCAGAGGCCGGTGAGGGCGGCGCCGTCGCCGGTCAGGGTCAGCGGCCCGATCGGGCTCTCGCAGATGGTGAAACGGTGGTTGCTCATACCCATCAAACGCTCCGAGGGGCGGGAACGTGAGGTCAGGAAGGCCGGCCGGCGATGGCAACGCCCTCGAGCGTCCGCGCTACGCCGCCCCGCGCACCCGTCTCGCCGATCAGCGCCAGCGGCCCACCCGATAGCACAGCACCGGCGTCGCGCCGCGCACCCTGGATGCGATAGCGCAGCACCGGCGTCGCGCCGCGCACCCTGGATGCGATCGCCCGACCCTGCCAGGCGCCGCGGACCCGCCGCACCCGCCAACCCGTAGAAGCGGTCAAACACTGTGAACGCCTGCGCGACGTGCAGAGTGAAGGGCAGGTCGTCGCCGGTGTAGTAGCCGATCGAGAACACGTCGCTGGCCGCCTTGAGGAAGCCGTCCATGCGTCCCCCGTCGCGCTCGGTGCGCCCGCCCTCCCACGGATGGTCGGGATCCAGGAACCCGCGGCCCTGGAATCGGTGCTGAGACTGGGTGGCGTGAGCCTGCCCTGCTTGTCGGTGAACTGCAGGCCGGCCTGGCGCCCGTCGGCGCCCGGCAGCCACCCGAGGGAGTGATCGAAGGGACCTCACGCTGGCCCCGGGCCGCCTCGGCGACGAGCGCGTCCGGATCGAGCACCAGGCCCATCGAGGCCGTCAGCCCGGCCGTCACCGCGGTGCGCCTGAGGAATTCTCGTCGGGTATGAAGGCTTCCGGAGTCTCGGTGACGAGGCGCTCGGCCTCGAGCGGATCGCAGAGATCGCTCATCGGACCGGATCATAGGCTTACGGGCGCGTCCGCTGCGAATGGGGTGTGAACGGGCCCAGCGCCAGAGGGGCGGCTAACCTCGCCTGGGCTCATGGCCCAGCGCTCAGACATCCGCAACCTCGCGATCATCGCCCATGTCGACCACGGTAAGACGACGCTCGTCGACGCGCTGCTGTGGCAGTCCGGCGCGTTTCGCTCCAACCAGGACGTCAACGAGCGCGTGCTCGACTCGATGGACCTCGAGCGCGAGAAGGGCATCACGATCCTGGCCAAGAACACCGCCGTGCGCTACGGCGGGATCAAGCTCAACATCATCGACACCCCGGGGCACGCCGACTTCGGCGGAGAGGTTGAGCGCGGCCTGACGATGGTGGATGGAGTGCTGCTGCTCGTCGACGCCAGTGAGGGGCCCCTCCCCCAGACTCGCTTCGTGCTGCGCAAGGCGCTTGAGCGCCGGCTGCCGGTGATCCTGGTCATCAACAAGATCGACCGGCCCGACGCGCGGGTCGATCAGGTCATCGACGAGGTCTACGAGCTGTTCCTCGATCTCGGCGCCGACGAGGCCCAGATCGAGTTCCCGATCGTCTACACCAACGCCAGGGCCGGCCAGGCGTCGCTGGAGGCAGAGACCCCGGGCACCGATCTCCAGCCGCTGCTCGACCTGCTGGTGCAGCACGTGCCCGCGCCCGAGTACGAGCCCGATCATCCCCTTCAGGCCCACGTCACCAACCTCGACGCCTCCCCCTACGTCGGCCGGATCGCGATCTGCCGGGTCCGCAACGGCACGATCCACCGGGGCGACACCGTCGCCTGGTGCCGCACCGACGGCACCACCGAGAAGGTGCGGATCTCCGAGCTGTACGTCACCGAGGCCCTGGACCGCGTCGACGCGGCCGAGGCGCGCGCCGGGGAGATCATCTCCGTGGCCGGGATCGCCGAGATCACGATCGGCGACACGCTCGCCGACGCCGCCGATCCCCGTCCGCTGCCGATCATCACCGTCGACGAGCCGTCGCTGTCGGTGACGGTCGGGATCAACAGTTCGCCGCTGGCCGGGCAGGACGGCCAGTACCTGACCGCCTCGCAGGTCAAGGACCGCCTGGCGCGCGAGCTGGTCGGCAACGTGTCGCTGCGGATCACCGAGACCGAGCGCCCTGACGTGTGGGAGGTGCAGGGCCGAGGCGAGCTGGCGCTGGCCATCCTGGTGGAGCTGATGCGCCGGGAGGGCTTTGAGCTGACGGTCGGCAAGCCCCAGGTCGTGACCCGGGAGATCGACGGCAAGCGCCACGAGCCCGTCGAGCGGATGAGCGTCGACGCCCCCGAGGAGTACATCGGTGTGATCACCCAACTGCTCGCCCTGCGCAAGGGACGCATGGAGCAGATGGTCAACCACGGCACCGGCTGGGTGCGGATGGAGTACCTGGTGCCCGCCCGCGGACTGATCGGCTTCCGGACCGAGTTCCTCACCGAGACCCGCGGCACCGGCCTGGTGCACCACGTGTTCGACCGCTGGGAGCCCTGGCACGGCGATCTGCGCACACGCCCGACCGGCTCGCTGGTGGCGGATCGCCGGGGTAACGTGGCCGCCTTCGCGCTGTTCAGCCTGCAGGAGCGCGGCACGCTGTTCGTCGAGCCCGGCGACGAGGTCTACGAGGGGATGATCGTCGGTGAGAATGCCCGCGCCGAAGACCTCGACGTCAACGCCGTCAAGGAGAAGCACCTCACCAACATGCGCAAGTCGACCTCGGACGAGCTCGTCCGGCTGGTGCCCAAGCGCGAGATGTCCCTCGATCAGGCGCTCGAGTTCCTGCGCGAGAACGAGTGCGTCGAGGTCACGCCGCACAGCGTCCGGCTGCGCAAGGTCAACCTGGATCAGACCTCCCGCGTCCGCGCCGCCCGAGCCGCCCGGGCCTAAGCTGCGGCGGCGGGCGCGTCGGCCGGCGCCGCGGCGAGGACCGCGGTCAGCTCAGCCCACACCTCGCAGGCCATGCCCATGCCGACATGGCTGGTCTCGACCTCGACCTGAACCGACGCGGGATCCAGGCACGCTTCCCAGCGGACGATCTCGTCGCGGCGCGAGAAGAAGGAGTAGAAGGACACCTCGTCAGGGAACGGAGCCCTGACGGCCGCACGGGTGCGCGCACAGCAGTCCCCGCGCAGGCAGCTGAGGCCGAACATGCCGGGCACTCCGACGGTCCCGAGCAGGCCGACCGTGGCCAGCGAGGGCCAGATCCGGGGCTTGACAGCGAGCTGGTCACGCAAGGGTGAGCCCAGCGTGACCAGGGTCTCGATCAGATCGGGGCGCAGGACGGCCAGCGCACGCCCGATGCAGCCGCCGCGGCTCTGACCGATGAGCAGCACGCGCCGCCCCGTTCGTTGCCCGGCCTCCTCCAGGCGGGCCTCCAGTCGCTCCACGGTCGGCTCCATGCACCCGGTGTTGCGGGTGATGCCACTGCGGGCCAGCGTGAAGCCCCCGCTGCGCAGCCACACGGCCATCCGGGTCAGGCTGGTGTCGCCGGCCATGAAGCCCGGCACGAGCATCACCGCCTGGCCGTCGCCGGCGGGCGGGGCCGGCCAGCGCGGCGGGTCACGCGTCGACATCCATTCTGTGAGGACCCGCGGACGCGGTGGCGCCAGCGGCAGGGTGAATCGGGGCAGTGTGGTCGCGTCCATGCAAAAACCTCCTCTTCCACGCGCAAGCCTACTCATCAGGGCCGGCGATCTGGGCGGGATGCCCTCCGGCCTGGGGTCCGCGGTACGGCCGCCAGGGAACGACGACCTCGATCGGGACCTGTGCCGCCGCCCGCAGCGCTCGCCGCTCGCCACGCATCCCGGCGGCCGTGCGCAGCCCCGCGGCGAGGCCTCGCAAATGGGGGCCCAGCCGCTTCGCGCGCGCCGCCGCCCGCAGCCAGGACAACTGGCGGTAGAGCACCGGACCCGCCCAAATGAGTGGAAACGCCCGCGAGACCAGGATGAGCGTGTTGCGCGCGATCAGATAGTGGTGCGCGCCTGACAGCTGGTGCGAGGCACCCTCCCCGGCGTGCCGGGCCACGGCCGGCTCATATCGACAGCCCCAGCCGGCCATCCGCAGCCGCAGGGCGAGGTCAACATCTTCCAGATAGGCGAAGTAGCGCTCGTCAAAGCCCCCGAGACCCAGTACGACCTCGCGGCGGTACAGCGCGGCGCCGGCGCAGGCCCCGAACACCTCTCCGGGCTCGTCGAAGCTGCCGTCGTCGCGGGCAAAGCGGCCGCGCTGCTCGCAGGCGCCGTCGCGCCGCAGCACGTCCCCGGCGTCATAGAACCGGTCGGGCTCGGCCAGTGAGAGCATCTTGCAGGCCACGGCGGCGCTGCCGGGATGGGCCTGCAGGGCCGCGACCATCCGGCGCAGCCAGTCCGGGTCAAGCTCGACATCGGTGTTGATCAGGGCCACCGCCTCCCCCGAGGCGGCTCGCAGCCCGCGGTTGGCCGCGTGGGCGAAGCCGGTGTTGTTGTCCAGGGCGATGATGCGCACCGCCGGATGCTGCTCGCGCAGATACGCGAGCGATCCGTCGGTCGAGCCGTTGTCGACGACGATCACCTCGCCGGGAGCCAGCTCCTGCGCGGCCAATGAGCTCAGGCAGCCAGGCAGCCACCGACGTCCGTTCCAGTTGGGGATCACCACCACAGGCGCGGGCATCGCGCCGGACGTTAGCCGGGCACCCCGGGGATACACTCGCCCGCGATGGCGGACGTTGGCTTCCGCACCCGCGCGCCGGCGGGCGGCCCCCACACCCGGCGTCCTCCCGGGCCGGTGACGCAGGTGATCCTGTTCGCGCTCGCCACGGCGCTGGCCGCGTTCACGATCCGGCAGGGCATCGCCCCCCACGACGAGGGACTGATGCTGCAGGCCGGCGCGCGGATCGCTTCGGGCGAGTGGCCCTATCGGGACTTCTGGCTCAACTACCCCCCGGGTCAGCCGCTCGTACTCGCCGGGCTGCAGAAGCTGCTCGGCGCCTCGCTGCTGAACTGGCGGATTCTGCTCGTCGCGCTCGACGGGCTCGTCGCCCTGCTCGCCTACCGGCTGGCCCGACGGCATGCCGGCGAGCCTTGGGCGCTGGCCGCCTGGCTCGCGGTCGCCGGAGCGATGGCCTATCCGGCCCTCCCGGGACCTAACCCCCCTGCGCTCGCGCTCGTGCTCGCCGCGCTGCTCGCCGCCCGCGAGCGCCCGGCGTTCGGCGGCCTGCTGGCCGGCGTCGCGTGCCTGTTCCGAGTCGAGCTCGGCGTCGCCGCAATCGTCGCGGTCTGGCTGACGGCCCCGCCGGGACGGCGGGCGCGGGGCACCGCCGTGGGCATCGTGACCGTGATCGTCGTCTTCATCCCCTTCGCGATCGCCGCCCCAGCGGCGCTCTGGCACGACACGCTTGGCTTCTACGGCATCCAGGGCCTGCAGCGGCTGCCGTTCCCGTTCTCGTTCTCGGGACCGCTGCGCCCGAGCAAGCTGATCGAGTTCTACATCCCGCTAATCCTGGTCGCGGGGGCGGCGGTCTGGCTGGGAGCGATGGCCACGATCCTGCGCTCCGATCCGGTGAGCGCGGCGGCCTCGATGCGCGGCGGGATGGCCGATCGCCCCCGCGCCCGCGGCCCCGCGATCGAGGTCTGGGCGCTGGTGCCGCTCGCCGTGATCGGGCTCGGATACCTGCTCGGGCGCACCGACGAGTTTCACCTCGTCCCGCTCGCAGTGATCCTGGCGATCATGCTCGCCTGGGCCGGGTCGGCCGCGCGCCTGGTCGCCGTGCGCGTGGTGGTGGGCCTGGCGCTGGCCCTGATCGCCGTCCACGGCTTAGAGCGGCGGGCGGGCCAGGCCCTGCATCCGCCTGCGC
>JALYZB010000253.1 GCA_030945945.1 Actinomycetota bacterium
ACCACCCAGGCCAAGCAGGCCGCGCTGCCGGCCTCGTTCAGCAAGTCCACCGGCCAGTCGGTCAACCAGATCTACAAGTCCGCCAGCCCCGGCGTGGTCGACATCCTGGTCACCAGCCAGAGCCAGAATCCGACCACGCAGCTGTTCGGCGGGGGCGGCGGTTCCCAGCAGAGCCAGGGCGAGGGCGCCGGCGTGGTCTACAACAGCCAGGGCTACATCCTCACCGACCAGCACGTCGTCGCCGGCGCGATCTCGGTCAAGGTCAACTTCCAGGACGGCAAGAGCTATCCCGCCAAGGTGGTCGGAACCGATCCGTCGACCGATGTCGGCGTGATCAAGGTCTCGGCGCCGAGCTCCGAGCTGCATCCGATCCCGTTCGCGGACTCAAGTCAGGCTGCGGTCGGCGATCAGGTGGTGGCGATCGGCAGCCCGTTCAGCCTCCCCGAGACGACCACGACGGGCATCGTCAGCCAGACCGGCCGCCCGATCCGGGCGCCTAACGGCTACACGATCCCCAACGCGGTCCAGACCGACGCGGCGATCAACCCGGGCAACTCGGGTGGGCCGCTGCTGGATGCCTCCGGTCACGTGGTCGGTCTCAACGATCAGATCGAGACCAACAACACGACCGGATCGGGCCAGGGGTCGAGCTCCGGCGTCGGGTTCGCGATCCCATCCAACACGGTCAAGCGGATCGCGGGGCGGATCATCGCCAGCGGCAGCGTCAAGCACGCGTTCGTCGGGGTCGAGCTGTCGAGCAACTCGGCCGGCGGGGCGGAGGTCGCCCAGGTCAACTCGGGCACCCCGGGCGCCCAGGCGGGGCTCAAAGCCCATGACCTGGTGACCGCGATCAACGGCAAGACGGTTACGTCGACCGACGCGTTCATCGCCATGGTCGACAACTACGCCCCCGGGCAGACGGTCACGATGACCATCCGGCGCGGCGGGCAGACCAAGCAGATCAAGGTGCATCTCGGCACCCGGCCCGTTCAGACGCCAACCGGCGGCTGAGCGCGCACCGGCCCCGGGCCTCGCGCGCGACGGCGCGGAGCCCCGGCGGCCGGGAGCAGCCTCAGAGGGCGTGCGACGATTGGCGGTGGCGAGCCCCGAGAGCCATGCTGAGGGCGGTCAGCGCGACGAGCGAGATGAGCAGCGGCCCGAGCACGCCGCTCCCGAACGCGGAGGCCAGCGCGTAGGCGGCGGCGCCGAACAGCCCGGCCGCCGGCAGCGTCACCACCCACGCGGCGGCGATCGTTCCCGCCACCCCCCAGCGCACCGCTGACAGCCGCTTGGCCGCACCGGCGCCCATCACGCCGCCGGAGATGACGTGGGTGGAGGACAGCGGGTAGCCAAAATGCGAGGAGAGCAGGATGACCACGGCCCCAGCGCCCTGGGCGGCAAAGCCCTGGGCGGCGTCCATCCGGATGATCCGCATCCCGACGGTGCGGATGATCCGCCAGCCACCGGCGTAGGTGCCCAGGGCGATCGCGCCCGCGGCGCAGATCACCACCCAGGTCGGGACGCTCGGGTGACGGGGGCCGAGGTCACCGTGGGCGACGAGGGCGAGGGTGATCACGCCCATCGTCTTCTGAGCGTCATTGGTCCCATGGGCGAGGGCGAGCAGAGAGCTCGAGCCAATCTGACCGATCCGGAAGCCGCGGGTCACCGAACCGGGCCGGCGACGGCCGAACACCGCGTAGATGACGATGATCGCCACACCGGCGGCGACAAACGCGGTGGCCGGCGCCAGCAGGGCGGGGATCACCACCTTGTCGAGGATCGCCGAGCCCTTGACCGCCGAGCTTCCGACGGCGGCGAGCATCGAGCCGACCACCCCGCCGATCAGGGCGTGGGAGGAGCTCGAGGGCAGGCCGCCCCACCAGGTGATGAGGTTCCAGGCGATCGCTCCGACCAGTCCGGCGAAGGCGATTATCTCGGTCACCTGGCCGGCATCGACGATGCCGGTCGCCACCGTGGCGGCAACCTTCAGTGAGATGAAGGCGCCGACGAAGTTGAGCACCGAGGCCAGCGGGATCGCCGTGCTGGGCGCCAGCGCCCGCGTGGAGATCGCGGAGGCAACGACATTGGCGGTGTCGTGAAAGCCGTTGGTGAAGTCAAAGGCGAGCGCGGCGATGACGACGATGACGAGGAGCAGGGTGCTGTGCACGAGAGCGGAAACCCTAGTGGACCCGCTCTCGTGCGGATCGCCAAGGGTTCGGTCCGAACGCCACGCTCAGGTCGAGAAGCTCGCGGCCCAGTTGAGGGTGCGTTCCATCAGCTCGAGGTGGACGCTGCGGGTGCGCCCGTCCCGGCGGCTCCAGCGCCCGTCAGAGCCCAGCGTCCAGGCGTTGGTGTCGTCGGCCAGGCATCGCGTCAGCGTGTCGTCGATCTCGGCCTGCAGCTCGGGGGCCTCGATCGGCACGAGCAGCTCGACGCGTGTGTCGAGGTTGCGGGGCATGAGATCGGCCGAGCCGATGTAGTACGCATGCTCGGAGCCGCGGTGAAAGGTGTAGATCCGCGAGTGCTCGAGAAACCGTCCCACGACCGAGACCACGGTTATCGTCTCGCTGACCCCGGGGATGCCCGGTATCAGAGAGCAGATCCCCCGCACGTTGAGCTTGATCGGGACGCCGGCGCGCGATGCGGCGTACAGCGCCGCGATGATCCCCGGGTCGACCAGCGAGTTCATCTTCATCACGATCCGGCTCGGCTCCCCGGCCTGGTGGGCGGCGGCCGTGCGCTCGATCTGATCCACGAGTGGGACGCGCATCCACGTCGGTGCGACCAGTGCCTTGCGCTGGGGTTCGGGGTGGCCGTAGCCGGTCAGCGTGTTGAACAGGTTGGCGATCTCGTCGGTCAGCTCGCGGTCGGTCGTGAAGAGCCCGAAGTCCTCGTACAGGCGGGCGGTCTTGGCGTGGAAGTTGCCGGTCCCGATCATCGCGTAGTGCCGGACCTGGGAGCGCTCGCGACGGACGATGAGGATCGCCTTGGCGTGGGTCTTCAGCCCGGGGATGCCGTGTACGACGTGGGCGC
>JALYZB010000258.1 GCA_030945945.1 Actinomycetota bacterium
GCGGCGAGCGTCCCGCGGGCCGCTTCCGCGGGCCGCGCGCCACGTCGCCACCGGCGGCCCGCAGGCCTGTCCCAGCGCCCGCACCGCCGCCGCAGCCCACAGCGCGTACACCGCCGATCAGATCGCCTCCGCCTACGGCTTCGCGGGACCCTACGGCGCCGGCAATCGCGGGGCGGGCACAACGGTGGCGATGTACGAGCTCGAACCGGTCGCCGCCAGCGACCTCGCCGCGTACGAGTCCTGCTACGGCCTCCATACCAATCTGGAATATGTGCAGGTCGACGGTGGCGCGGGACGCGGTGGGGGCAGCGGCGAGGCGGCGCTGGACATCGAGAACCTCATCAGCCTCGCCCCGGCGTCCCGGGTGATCGTCTACCAGGGCCCGAACTCCAATTCGGGCAATCCCGGCTCGGGTCCCTACGACACCTTCGCGTCGATCATCAACCAGGACCGCGCCCAGGTGGTCAGCGTCTCCTGGGGCGAGTGCGAGGCCGCCCTGGGCGCCACCGACGCGCAGGCCGAGAACACCCTGTTCGCCCAGGCCGCGATCCAGGGTCAGACGATCGTCGCCGCGGCCGGTGACAGCGGCTCGGCGGACTGCAACACCGGCAGCGGGTTGCCCCAGACCCAGCTCGCCGTCGATGACCCGGCCAGCCAGCCGCTGGTCACCGGGGTCGGCGGTACGACGCTGTCCACGCTCGGCCCCCGCCCGGTCGAGAGCGTCTGGAACGACGCCGGCAACGTGACCGGCGCGGTGCTGCAGCCCGGGGCCGGCGGAGGCGGGATCTCCAACTTCTGGGCGATGCCGGCCGCCCAGCGGACCGCCGCGAGCAGCCTCGGCGTGCTCAGCGCCGGACCGACCGGCAGCGCCTGCGGCGCCTCCAGCGGGTACTGCCGCCAGGTTCCGGACGTCGCCATGAACGCCAACCCGGCGACCGGCTATCTCATCTACTGGAACGGCAACCACGCCGACCCGGGCCAGCCCGCCGGCTGGCAGGTGATCGGCGGCACCAGTGGCGGCGCGCCGGTCTGGGCCGCCCTGTTCGCGCTGGCCGACTCCTCCCCCGGCTGTGCCCGCAGCTCGCTCGGCGATGCGCTGCCCGCGCTGTACCGCGCCGCCGCGGGCGCCTACGGCGCGAACTTCAACGATGTGCAGAACGGCAACAACGACTTCAGCGGCACCAACGGCGGGCGCTATCCCGCGGGACCCGGCTACGACCAGGCCTCGGGGCTGGGTACCCCCAACGCCGCATCATTGGTCGCCGGGCTGTGCGCCAATGCCCTGCGACTGCAGAACCCGGGGGATCAGACTGCTGCGGCGCACGCGACCGTGGCCCTGCGCCTGCGCGCCGCCGACGTCCCCGGCGCCCAGGTCAAGCTCGCCGCCCATGGCCTCCCGCCCGGCCTGCGGTTGGCGGCCGGTTCCGGGCTGATCAGCGGCGTGCCGCTTCGTCACGGCCGCTACCGGGTCCAGCTCACGGCCCAGGACGGCGGCTCGGTGCTCAGCCGGCGCTTCGTCTGGACAATCGGCACTCCGGCGATCGTGCGCGGGTCGTCGATCACCGGCGTGACCGGCCGCGCACCCGTGCTGTCGGTGACGGTGGCCGCGGGAGCCGGCTCACCGTCGTTGTCCACCGTGACGATGTCACTGCCACCGTCCCTGTCGCTGAGCTCCACTCGCGGGATCGCCGTTTCATCGGGCTCTCTCCCGGTGCGCTTCCGGGCGCGCCGGACGGGACGATCGCTGCTCCTGACGCTGCGGCCCGCGATGCGCGTGGTCACCGTGCTCGCCGGTCCGCGCGGGCTGGCGGTGGCGGCCGGGCGCCAGCCCCAGTCGGTCCGCGGCGCCTGGCTCGGAGTCGTGCTGACCGATTCCAGCGGCGGGACCAGCAGCGTGTCAATCCGTCCCCGGGTGAGCTGAGGGTGGCGCGGTGACCCGGCTTTCGGGCTCCTGTCAGGCCGAGATCGGGTTCTCGATCGAGCGGTGCTGGGCGATCGTCGCCGACGTCGAGCACGCCCCCGACTGGCAGCGCGCCCTCAAAGCTGTGGTGGTGATCGAGCGTGATCCGGCCGGGCGGCCGCTGGTCGCCGACACCGACAACGACGCCAAGCTGCGCACGGTCCGGGTCCGGGTCCGCTTCAGCTACAGCGAGCCCGAGCGGATGAGCTTCACGCTGGTGGCATCCGATGACCTGGACGGGATGGACGGTGGTTGGCGACTGGAGTCACTCGGCGCCCAGCGCACCCGCGTCACCTATGAGCTGGCGGTCGATCCCGGGCCGATCGGCTTCCTCGCCCGGCCGCTGGAGCGGGCGATCCGTCCGATCGTGATGGGCCATCAGGCCGACGAGCTGGCCCGCGAGGTCGCGGCCCGTTCGGCTCAGGCCGGTGAGCTGTCCAGGTAGCGCCGGGCGACGTCGCGCAGCAGGGCGATCATCGAGCGTGCGGCCGGGGCGACCCCAGGCCCACTCATCGTCGCGATCGTCACCTGGCGGGCCGGGCTCTGCGGGGCCAGCGCGCGCACGAGGATCCCCGGGTGGATCCGGGTCAGGGCCAGCCGCGGGATCAGCGCGACCCCGACCCCGGCGGCGACCAGGCCCTGGACGGTGTCGTAGTCGTCTGACTCAAAGGCAACGTAGGGCTCAAAACCGGCGGCCAGGCAGGAGCGCACCACATGGCGTGCGCACGGGCTCGAGGCCGAGGTCTGCACCCACTGCTCGTCGCGCAGATCGGCCAGTGTCAGGGCCGGCTTGCCGACCAGCGGGTGCTCGGCGGGCAGGGCAACGTGCATCGGGTCCTGCAGCAGCGTCACCGACCGCAGGCCGGTGGCGGGCCGCTCGCGCACGCCGGGGAACGCGAACAGGAGCGCGAGATCGAACTCGCCCGCGCGCAGCCGCGGCCCGATGTGCTCGGGCTCGCCCTCGGCGAGGGTGATCGCCACGTCGGGATAGGCCTGACGAAAGCGCGCCACCGCCAGCGGCATCAGGGTCGCGCCCGCGGACGGGAAGGAGGCGACCCGCAGGCGCCCGGAACGGATCCCGAGCACGGCCGCGAGCTCGGCCTCCGCCGCGTCGACGGAGGCAAAGATCCCCTCGGCGTGCGTCATCAGCGTCTCCCCCGCCACCGTCGCCCGCACGCCCCGACGGTCGCGCACGAGCAGCGTCGTTCCGATTTCCGCCTCCAACCGGGCGATCGACTGCGAGACCGCCGACTGGGTGTACGCCAGCGCCTCGGCGGCGGCGGAGAATGACCCCCGGGACACCACCTCGCAGAAGATCTGCAGTCGTCCCAGGTTCAGCATTAGCAAATCTTATCGTCAAGATGATCAACTTCATTAGTGCTGATGGCCGGAGGGTGGGATCGTTTGCCGGGCTCGCCGCGCGAGCCGACCTTTCCCGCCCAATTCCACGCTCTGGAGCTCTGCGATGGCACCTCACGCGATCATCTCCTACGACGATTCGCTCAATGACCACGACGCGCTGATGTTCGGCCGCGTGCTCGGTGAGCTCGGCAGCCGGCTGACCCTCGCCTACGTTCGTCACTCGCGGCGTGACCGCCCCGAGCACGAGCAGCTCGCCTCGGGCGCCGCCGACGCCCTGCTCGAGCGCGGCGCCCGGTGGCTGCAGGACGCCTCGGTCCAGCGGCGGATCGTCCTCAGCGGGTCGACCGGTGAGGGGCTGGCCTGGCTGGCCGAGAGCGAGGATGCCGACATCGTCGTGTTCGGCGCTGAGTACCGCTCGTCCAACGGCCACGTCGCGATCGGCCGCTCGGCCCAGACGCTGCTCGAGCGCGGTCCGGCCGCCGTCGCCCTGGCTCCGGCCGGCTACCAGACCGGCCATCGCGAGATCGCCACGATCGGCGTCCTGCCCGGCTCCGCCGACGAGGCGGCGATCGAGACCGCGTTCTCGATCGCCGGCCGGCTCGGCGCGGCGGTCGTCGATCGGGCGCACGGCGTCGATCTGCTCGTCGTCGGCTCCCGCCCGGACGGTCCGGCCGGGCGCGTCTCGATCACCTCGCGCTCACACAACGCGATCGAGGAGGCGACCTCGCCGGTGCTCGCCGTTGCCCGGGGCGCCGCGCTGCATTTCGAGACGCTCGTCACCGCCTGACCGCAGCTAACGTGCGTTTGACGAACGGCCGGGGCCCTTCCCCGGCCGTTGGTCGTTCAGCCGACGGCTATCGTGGCCGCGCCGTGCGCACCCTTGTCATCTCGGACCTGCATCTGGGCAATCGCGGGCACCGGGACGTCCTGCGCCAGGACATCGCGCTGCGCCGGCTGCTGGCGGCGCTGGACGACGTGCAGCGGCTCGTCCTGCTCGGAGACGTTCTCGAGTTCCACGGCCGCCACGCCGAGCGTGCGCTGACGATCGCCGAACCGACCCTGCGCGAGATCGGGGCCCGGATGGGCGGCAAGGAGATCGTGCTGCTGCCCGGCAACCACGACCATGACCTGATCGGCCGGTGGATCCGGGCTCGCGGCGATGCCCTCGGACTCGCTGACGCCGTGCCGTCCGACGCCTCCCCGGCGCTCGCGCGGGTCGTCGCCGCGCTGAGCCCCGCGACCGTCCGGGTCAGCTACCCGGGGGTGTGGCTGCAGGACGGCATCTACGCGATCCACGGCCAGTACGCCGACCGTCATCTCCATCCGCAGTCAGCGACCGGGCTGCTGCGCCGTGAGACACCCCGGCCGATGACCCCGGCCCGCTACGAGCGCCGCGCGCCCCGGCGCGTGCGGCGCCGGCGCAGCGGTTCGGTGCGCAGCGCGCTGGGACGCGCGCGCCGACAGGTCCGCGCGGTAATCCTGTTCGAGCTCCCGTCGCTGCTGCTGCGCCCCCGCCTGGCCCCGCTGATCGCTACCGGGCTCGACGTGCAGATGCGCCGCTCCGCGCTGCCCGCGTTCGCGCGCGTGATCACCGGACTCGGCATCCAGGCCGACTGGGTGCTGTTCGGCCACGTCCACCGACTCGGCCCATGTGACGGCGACAATCCCCGGCTTTGGCGAGTCGCCGGCAACGGTGCGCAGATCATCAACACCGGCTCCTGGCAGTACGAGACCCTGCTCGCCGGCCAGGGCGAGCCGCCCCATCCCTACTGGCCCGGCGGCGCCGTTCTGCTCGAGCCCGGCCGCCCGCCCCGGGTGCTCGGCCTGCTCGACGATCTGCGCCGTGCCGATCTAGATCCCGGCGAGCGCTAGCGTTGCAGTCGTCATGCCGAGAATTCTCCTCTGGACCCAGGTTCTGATCGTGGTCTTCGTCCTCGCCGGAATCGTGATTGCCGTCACCCGGCTGGCCTGAGGCCACCAGGCCGTGCCGCCGGCGTGGCCGAGGTCGACACGGTCGCGCGTGATCATCGTCCGTACGGGCTGAACCGGCCGGCTGTGCTATGGCAGCGCGGGCCTGGAGCTAGGGCTAGTGCTCGGGCTGATCACCGGGTGGCGTGAGGTGGCGTTGCCGGCGTTGATGATCCCGTAGCCGTAGGCCGGGTTGGGCCGGCTGCCGCCCAGCGGCGTGGCGGTCTGCTCCAGACGCGTGAGCAGCTGCGCGGGCGATGGGTGCGGGCCGATGACCCCGCTGGCGATGACCAGCGCCGCCGTCGCGCTCACCTCCGGCGCCGACATCGACGTCCCGATGTAGTAGCTGGGATAACCGAACCGGGCCCAGTGCGGAACCGAGGTGAGCGTGAGCTGGTAGATCGAGGGCAGATTGCGGTCCGGGTGGCAGAACGGATTGGAGGGCATGATCGCGTCGCTGCCGCCCCCCGGGGCGACCAGGCTCAGGCTGGAGCCGTTGTTGGAGTAGTCGGCCAGACACACGTCCTTGGTGGTCGCGCCGACCGACACCACCCCGTGAGCTCGCGCGGGGTAGGCGATCTGGCGGCTCTGATCGTTGCCCGCCGCGCCAACGACCATCACGCCGCGCGCGTGCGCGAAGTTGATCGCGCTGACGATCTCGGGGATGTCCGACGCCGAGGTCACCTCGTTGGGCAGGAACTCAAGGCTGAGGTTGATGATCTGCGCATGGTGGGCGACCGCGTAGCGGATGCCCTTGGCGATCGTCGCCTCGTCGCCCAGGCCGCTGGCGTCGAGGATCCGCACCGGCATGACCGAGGCGCCGTAGGCCAGGCCGGTGAGGGCGACGCCGTTGTTGGTCGATTCGGCGACGACGCCCGCCACGAACGTGCCGTGGCCGTTTCGGTCCAACGGATAGGCATTATTGGAGACGAAGTCATAGGGCGAGACAAAGCGGGTACGGCCAAAATCCGGAGATTGGTGGAACTGCTTCCAGTCGCGGTAGGCGACTCCCGTGTCCAGCACGGCGACCGTCACGCCGCGCCCACCCGGGCGGCCCACCCCGAGCAGGTTGGCCCACGCCTCCGGCGCGTCGACGCCGGTGATCGGCAGGAGGTTCCACTGCAGCCGCTCCCACCCCTGGGTCCGGCCCTGCCGTCCGGGATCGTTGGGAAAGAAGGCTCCGGCGCTGTGCGCGATGTAGTTGGGCTTGACGTAGGCGATCCCGGGCTTGCGGCGCAGACGCTCGATCGCGGACGGGACGCTCTCGCCGCGGCCAAGGCGCAGCAGCCGCGAGCGCGGAGCGAGCCCGGCCCCGGCCACGGCGCGGACCCCCATTCGGCGCTCGATCGTCGCGGCCGCCACCATCGCCGGCCCGGGTGCGTAGCCGACGAGCACCTCGTGGGGGACATAGGCGGGGCCGGTGACCGCATCGCGTCCGGTCGGGTCGGGCTCAGCCGGAGCGGGAGGGCCGGGGGGGCGGGTCAATGTCGCGCGGACCGGCGTGCTCGCCCGCCCGACGTGCGCGGCCGCCGGCGACCCGATGAGGAGCGCCGCGCCCAGGGCAAGCGCGGCGCAGGCCGCCTTGGCGGCAGTGTTCAGGCTCGGTACGGAGGGGTGATTGGGCACGGGTGCTCGGGAAATGGCGCGGCCCCGGCCGCCACGCCACCAGCTGATGCTTAAGACATCATCGGAGGACCCGAAGTTGCCCCACAGGAACGGTACCGACATCGCCATCAAGACCTCGACAGTCAGCGCCCGCTTCTGTCCCCGCGACGAAGACTTCATGCGTCTCGCGCTGCGCGAGGCGACGCGAGCGCTCGAGCATCGTGACATCCCGGTCGGTGCGGTCGTGGTCCACGAAGGCGAGGTGATCGCCGCCGGCCACAACGAACGCGAGCTTCGCGGCGACCCGACCGCCCACGCCGAGATGGTCGCCCTGCGCGAGGCGGCCCGCGTGCTCGGTAGCTGGCGGGTGCTCGATTCGGTGCTCTACGTGACGCTCGAGCCGTGCGCAATGTGCGCGGGTGCGATCGTCCTGGCCCGGGTGCCGCGCGTCGTCATCGGAACCGCCGACCCCAAGGCCGGCGCGGCCGGTAGTGTGCTCGACGTACTTGCCGAGCCGCGCCTGAACCACCGCCCGAAGGTGGAGGCCGGCCTGCTGGCCGGCGAATGCGCGGATCTGCTGCGCGCCTTCTTCGCCTCCCGGCGCTGAATCAGGACGATCGCCGGGCCCGAGCCGCCCGCGCGCAAGACACGGGACCGAGCGCCGCGATCGGGTCGTGTCGTCTAACTTTGTCGCCTCCGCCTGGAGAGGTGGCAGAGCGGTTGAATGCGCCGGTCTCGAAAACCGGTTACGGGGTTCTCTCCGTACGAGGGTTCGAATCCCTCCCTCTCCGTTTCGTTCGCCTATAGCCAGCGAATGCGCCCCCGGGCGTCTCACGGCTCGCGCCAAAGATCGAACGGAATCCCGGCAAACACCTTCGTTTGCCGCTTCCGCTGGTGCAGCCAGGCAACCCGACATGCGCTCGCGGTCGGGCCAGGCTTCCGGTTTCGGTCCGGCGGCGGCAGTCTGGGCGAGAGTTCCCCTCCGGCGACGACCAGAAGCCCGCGGGATGTCCGGAGGCGCATCGCGTGGTAAGCGGCTGCCTTCGCGGACGACGGTCGCTCGTTGCGACCGTAATCCGTGCGAGAGTGGGCCTGTGCCCTGAACAGCAGCCACTCTCGTGGTCACCGGAGCCAACGGGCTCGTCGGGTCCCAGATCGGCAGGCACTGGTCGAGCGAGGTGCGAGTGTGCGGGCGATCGTCCGGTGCGGCGGCACGGCTTCTGGGCTCCCGGGGGTCGCGGAGGTGGTTGGCGACTTCACAGATCCCGACCGTGCCGCCAGGGTGGTGTCCGGCGCGACCTCGGTGGTCACCACGGTGCACCCGATGGGCAGCGACCGCGCGACCCAGCACCGAATCGCCGTCGAGGGGACGCCCGTCCTCGCCCCGCGCGGCCGCCTCCGCGGGCGTTAAGCGGCTGATCCATATCTCGACCGCGGCGGTCTATGACCGCTCGCCTGGGGTCGGAGACATCGACGAGCCTCGGCCCTAGTCGTCGGATGATGCCAATGACTACTCCGTCACCGTGCGCGACACCGAAGGAGTCCTTGAGAGTGTCGAGGGCATCACGCGGGTGCTCCTGCGTCCGCCGGCGATCTCTCGGGTCCACGCTGGCACCCGACGGAAGCTCGCTCAGCCCAGCGAGACTGTCGATCTCTTGGCCGAGCCACCACTCTCTCGCTGAGAACAGGGCTAAGCCCCCGAGGCAGGTGGGTGGTGGTTCGTGCGCGCAGGGCGCTGGCAGCGCGTGGCTTATGGAGCTGTTGGCACGCCAATCCGGAGCCGGGATCTGTCTTTCGGGTGCTGGTTGTGGGCCAGCTGCGTCGGCTAGCCTGTTCTTCACGGCTCCTGTGGGCGGGGGTCGTCTGCTTATGACCGAACGCAACGTCGAGCATCTCCGTGTTTTGATCGCTAACGAGCGCAAGGACCGCTTGGAGCTCGTGGTGCCAATCGTCGTCGCTCTCGGCCATGAGGTCATCGCGCGAGAGATCGAAGTGAAGGACGTTGGTCCCGTGACTGCCCGGGAACGGCCTGACGTTGCGCTGGTGGGGCTCGGGGCGGATTCTGAGCATGCGCTTGACATGATCGACAAGATCGTCCGCGAGGCCACCTGTCCGGTGATTGCGCTGCTTCACGCACCCGATTCCGCGTTCGTCAAGGAGGCATCTAAGCGTGGGGTGTTTGCTCACATCTCAGATGACGAGGTCCAGGACTGGCAGAGCGCGATCGACATCGTGCTGCGCCGGTTTGCCGAGTTTCACGATCTTCAGGGTGCGTTTGGGCGCCGTGCCCTGACCGAGCGGGCCAAGGGCATCTTGATGGAGCGTCACTCCATCGACGACGACAGCGCGTTTGAGATGCTGCGCCAGCGCTCACGTATCGATAACCGCAAGCTGATCGACCTCGCCGCCGCCGTCGTCGACGGCCACCGCCTGCTCCCCAAAGCACCGCAGACCCCGGCCCAGTCCTGAAGCCGGTCCGTCCGCCCGTCGCGCCAGCCCGGCAAACGCCGAGCGATCCCAGACGCGCGAGACGACGACGCGATGAAACGCCGCCGAGGGCCAGAGCGGCGACCAGACTAAAACCGCCACCGAGGTTTAGAGCGACGCAGGAACTGCACGAGCCAGCTTATTCCCAAGTCTTTCACACCAGCGGCGACGCGACGAAGAACGGGGCGATCGAGCAGGGGATGCAGCGCGCCGGCCACCATGCCCAGCGCCCGCACGAGCTCGTACTCGACCGGCAGCCTCATGTACGTCTCGTGTGACCGGCACACCTTCGAAGAGGTCTAGCCGCCCGGCCAGCCGGACTCGACAAGAAGAGCGGCGCAGAGAACATGCGCCGGCACAACGCCCGCGTGGCTCGTCCGCAAGCTGTGCGAGACCGCCCGGAGGCTCGGCGAGGGGATGGAATCGCGGGAGGTGGTGAAGGCGTTTGAGGTGCTCGAGGTGACGTATCACCGCCGGCAGGCGCAGTATCGCCGGGATGAAGGCCGACGAGGCTAAGCGGCCAAACGAGCTCGAGCGCGAGAACGTGAGGTTGACGCGGATCGTCGCCCTTTAGCTGTTGGACAGCGAGGGCCTGAAGGAGTTCGCAGAGAAGCTCAACATCCTCCTCAGCCGACCGTGATCCCAACTGGCCGCTGGTCGCCCAGCGCTAACGCAGGCGCGTCACTGAGCCCGATGCGCAGCGTGTTGAGCGCGAGGCGCACCCGACCCTTGACCGTGCCGAGCGGCAATCCGAGCTGATGGGCGATCTCGATCTGGGAAAGCCCCCCGAAATACGCCAGCTCGAGCACCCGACGCTGCACGGGAGAAATGAGCTCAAGCAGCCGGCAAACCTGCTGGCTCTGCTCACCAGCCAGAACCTCATCCTCGGTGCAATCCGGCGCGGGTTGACGCGAGAAGTACGCATCGTCACCGACGAGGTCAGCCCGGCGCGTACGTTCACGCCTCCAAATGTCGACCGCCCGGCTCTGGACCATCCGCAGCAACCACGACTTGCCGGGGCCCCGCACCGGGCTGTAGCTCGCGCGAGCATGCCAGAGCGCCAAGAACCCCTCCTGAGTTGCGTCGGCGGCCTGCTCACGATCAGCAAGGATCCGCATCGCGAGACTGAACGCCAGCGTGCTATGCCGGTCATAGAACACCTCAAACGCCCGCACGTCATCGCGATCCTTGACCAGGATCATCAACTCCACATCGCTCAAAGAGAGTTGCTCGCGAGTCAAGATCGTTTTTACCTATCGGCTCAGACCGGTTCGCCCTTGAGCCGAGTAACCCTGCTCGCAGCGCCCAAGACTCCACCGCTTGCCAACGGCCCTAATGGGCACAGTTGTCGACAGACCGTGCCTAGCTCGGACCGTGCATTAGAGGCGTGGGTGTGGCTGCAACAGGATTGGAGATGGTCATTGGTGTCGGCCTTGATGGGTTTGCGGGCTCGTGGTGGGCTGGCGTTCCGGGGGACCGCGAGATGGTCTCGGCGGCTCGTTTGCGGGCGGCGGTGATCGCGGCAGGGGCCGGGAGGTCAGCTGGGTGCTGGCGGGGAGCGGCGGTTGTCAGCCGGTGGGGCTTGGAAGAATTTTGCCCCTCTGAGACGCGGCGACGAGCTGGAATGCCCGTGGCCAGTCGTGCTGCAGTCGTAGCCGTCCGTGGAGGCATGGGACACGAGTCGGGCGGCGACATGCAGCAGTCGGCAACGCAACCGTTTGTGCCGGTCCGGTCGGTGTTGGGGCTGTCCCTCATTGCTCCAGCGGCGTAAAGCCGCTGCCACGCAGCACGAGCACCACGATGTCGACTAGCGCGCTGGTCTTGGCTTTGATCGGGCCGCGGCCTGGGTAGGATCGGAATGATGGGCGTGTCAGGTTCCTGATGCAGGCGGCGCAGGCTGTGATCCTCGACTTCAACGGCACTCTGGCCGAGGACGAGGCGGTTCTGATCGGAATCTATGAGGAGCTGCTGGGGGAGCATGGCCTTTCCTTCGACGCGGGGGAGTACCCGCGCTATGCCGGCTTGCCCGATCAGGTGATTTTCGGTCGCCTGTTTGAGGTCACGGACGACCGCTGGATGCCGCCACCGCCGATCGCCTAGTGCGCGAGCGAATCGGGCGCTACAGGATGGCGGTCAGCGACCATCATCCTGTAGCCGAGGACACCGTCGCCTTCATGCACGCGCTCGCGACTCAGGTGCCCGTGGGCATCGCCTCGGGCGCGTTTCGCGAGGAGATCGTGCATGTCCTGGAGCTCACTGGCCTGGCTGGCTTGGTGTCTGTGATCGTCTCGATCGACGAGGTGCGGGATGAAAAGCCGCACCCGGAGAGTTTCATCACGGCGCTGGCTCATATCAATCGTGACCGGCCTGAAGCGTTCGCGCCCGAGCACACAGTGGTGATCGAGGACGCAACCGATGGCGCTCGGGCCGCGCGTGCCGCTGGCATGCGCTGCGTTGCGATCCGCGGTAGCGCGTACGAGGAGGCGACAGGCCTGGCTGAGCTCGTCGTGGATCGCCTGACGGTCATGCTCGCCCGCGTGCTGCTTGGGTTTGAGCCATGACCCCCGAAGACCGCGTGGCCGCGGCGATCGATGCGGTGCCACAGCTGGCCGGCGCCCATAACGTGCAGCGGCTTGGTGGTCTCACGAACGTCAACTTTAAGGTGGAGTCCTCCGCGGGAACGTTTGTGGTGCGCATTGACGCGTCTGACGGCGACGCCCTCGACATTGACCGGGAGAGCGAGTTGGCCAATTGCCAGGCGGCGTCGGACGCCGGGGTGGGAGCACCGTTCGTTTCCTGGCTGCCCGCAGAGCATGTGCTGATCATGGGCTTCCTGACGGGGCGGACGCTGACACCGGATGATCTGCGCCGAGGCGATCGGCTGGCCGAGGTCGCGGCGCTGCTGCGCCGGCTGCACAGCAGCTGCCGCTTTCGCGGGAACTTCGACATGTTCCGCCGCCAACGCGACTACCAGGCTGCCGCGCTGGGTCGCGGATTCGCGGTGCCCGACGGCTACGTGCGTCATGAACGAGACGTCCGCCGGATCGACCGGGCGTTCGCCGCACATCCAATGCCGCCATTGGCCTGTCACAACGACCTCGTAGCCGAGAACTTCATCGACACCCCTCAGGCCCTGCGGCTGGTCGACTACGACTACTCGGGCAATGACCTCGGCGATGCCTGGTCTGAGTCGCATCTATCCCTCGCGCAGCTCGAGCAGCTCGTGGCCTGCTACTACGGCGAGCCCGACCCGGCGCTTGTCGCGCGCGCGCGGCTCTGGGCGCTCATGTCAAAGTACGGCTGGACGCTCTGGGCGGTGCTGCGCCACAACGTCGCTCCTGACCCCGACCTGATGGCCTGGGGTCAAGGGCTCTACGATGAAGCCGCAGCAGAGTTCGACGCCGACGAGTTTGAGCGTCTGCCCGAAGACGCCGCCGCGCCGCCGCATCCGTCTTGCAGGTCAACATAAAAACCGCGTTCCGTGGGGCCGATTGTCCTGCCTTGGAACAGAACGGGCCCCGGCCACGCCAAACGAGACGTCTGGTCCGTCGCCGTTGGGGCTACGAGCGATTGGCTTCCGCTTCCGGTCGTTGCGGGACGAAAGCAGGCACGTCGGCTTGGTCGCTGACCTCGGATCTGGTGCCCGGTCCTTCGTACGACCAGGCGCGAGACGAGCCGCTGACGGCGTGGACCTCGCTTCCGCTTCGATGAGAACTGATCCCGAAGCAGTAGCCGCCGGCTCGGAGCCGGTCCGGCGACGATAGAGCAGTGAGCTCTCGGCGCCGCGGACTTCTGCATCGACCCGATCGCCAGCAGCGAAGCTGCTAACGCTTCGACCGGCGGGTGCTCGGATTCCGCGC